>JAQVXF010000264.1 GCA_028709355.1 Syntrophomonas sp. | reverse complement strand
GAGGATAAAACAAGCTCAATATGTGGGCAGCTATGTGAAAGCCGAGCAGCTGCCGGCCGACGGTCTGCCCGAGATAGCTTTGGTGGGGCGCTCCAATGTGGGCAAATCCTCGCTGATCAACCGCATCGCCAACCGCCGCAACCTGGCCAAGTCCAGCTCTACCCCGGGCAAGACCCGCACCATCAACTATTACTTGATCAACGGGGAGTTCTACCTGGTGGACCTCCCCGGTTATGGTTTCGCCAAGGTGGCCCGTTCGGAAAAGCAACGCTGGGGCAGGATGATCGAGTCTTACCTGCAGAGAAGGCCCCAGCTGCAGGGAGTCATCCAACTGGTCGACATCCGTCATGCTCCCAGTGAGCAGGATGTGCAGATGAAGGACTGGCTGCGCCAACTACAGATACCCTTGCTGGTGGTGGCTACCAAAGCCGACAAGATCTCCCGGGGAGCTCGATTGCAGAACTTGGCGGTGGTCATGAAGCAGATGGGATTGGAGCAGATCCCCCTCCATTTTTCGGCAGCCAACGGGGCCGGCCAGGAGGAATTGCTGGAAGAGATGGCGGCCGCCCTCTATCCGGAAGAGGAACCCACCACCGACTATTAGGCGACCCGGGACCGCATGTAAGCTAGTAGGTCCAGGGTATGCTGGTTATGACTGGCCCGGGCCGCAAAGTTGTCCAACACCTGTAACAGGCGGTCCTTGCCTTCTGCCTCCGCCAATACCTGGGCGGGGGTTTTGTTGTCCAGCTCGCTGTGGGCAGTGTGCAGCCAGCGCTCGGTCTCCCGTTCCCGGATGACCTGGTACCAGGCATCATTGTGCTCCTCCTCGGGGGGAGCCAAGCGCAGCTGGCTGTTCACGATCGTCCAGCCTGCCTCCTGGAACCGCAGCAGTGGTTCCGCCGCCTGGATATCGTCCACCACATCAGCGTAAAAGAGCAGGGGGCCGTCATCGCTGATTCCCACCCGGGCCGGTCCCCGGCTGTCCTGCAGGTCATACCAGGCGGTGCCGGCGGTGTGGTGGACCGGGATGAAGGCGGTCGAGTCCGCTATAGTATGGCGCAGTTCCGCCGCGGCAGCTCCGGCGGGCAGGCAGCGGATATCGTTCAGAGCCAGAGTGGTGGTATGGCTGGCATGATCGAACAGCCCGAAGATCACTTCTCCGAAGCCTTTGCGCAGAGCAGCGATGTTCAAATCGGGCCGGACCTGCTGCCAGTAATCGAGGTGCTGGCGTATGAAACGCCCCTGGCCCTTATCGTCACCTACCATCAATACCATTCCTGAAAAAACCGTCCCCCCGGGCATGGCCGCCAAACGGCCCAGGAGCAGGGGCCGGGCTTCCTCCAAGTCCAACTCCAGCGGCTCCTTGAGCAGCACCTGCTGGACTTCCCCGCTCAGATAGTCATTGAGCCGCAGGTTGTCACCGGCCGCCGAATCGATGCCGTAAACCGACAGGTATGATTGATTGAGGGACTGCAGGCATTCCCGCAGCGGAGCCTCCATATAATCGCCATGTTCCTGCAGGTATTCACGCCCTAGGGTCATGCCTTGATTGTCGGTCATGTCGAACCAAAGCCAGTCGGAGAAGACCGATTCCTGCTCCCGGGGCAGGGTCTGATCGCAACTCAGGCGCAGGAACTGCTCCTGGGCGGGGCGGCGGATCTTACGGATCTGGGCTGCATAATTATGCTCCAGTTTAATTTTAATTGAGGTCATGAGGGTGTTGTAGCGCTCGAACGGGACACTGCCGGTAGTCCCTATCCCCTCGAGCACCTGGCAGCAGTGCTTATATTTCTTCCCGCTGCCGCAGGGACAGGGGTCGTTTCTGCCCAGCTTGGCCTTTTTCATAAGAAGATCTCCTCTCCGCCGGCGCAGTTACCTCACACCACGCCTTATTCGTTAAATAGCTTAGCACAGGGCTGGGGTCGAGACAAGAAACATGAACATTGACTTGCAAACGGTTCCGCGTTTTAAGTAGAATTTATATACACTGGAGCCAGCCTTGGCCACATCGGTTTCAAGCCGGTTCCCAGCGGGGACGATCATATTTAGGGAGGCAACTGGATGCAACATGTATATGAAGGTAAGACCAAGAGTGGGTTCAAGCTGGATGATGGTAATTACCTGCTCAAGATGAAAGATGATGTCACCGGGGAGAACGGGCAGATCGATCCCGGGGCCAATAGCCTGATGGGGACCTTGGAAGGTATGGGTAACGCCTCCCTGCGTATGTCCCGTTACTATTTTGAATTATTGGCCCAGAAGGGCATCCCCACTCATTACCTCGACTCCGACTTGACCGCCAACACCATGACCGTCAAACCAGCGGTTACCTTTGGGGATGGGCTGGAGATAATCTGCCGCTTCAGGGTGTACGGCAGTTTCCTGAAGCGCTACGGTCGCTATGCCCAAAAAGAACAGCCCCTGGAGGAGCTGGTGGAAGTTACCCTGAAAGACGACGAGCGGGGCGATCCTCCCATCAACGAGGAGGCGCTGGTTCAGTTGGGCCTCCTGACCCATGCGGAGTATGCCACGATCAGCACCATGACTCGCCAGATAGCGCGCATCATAAAGGAAGACCTGGCTGCCAAAGGGCTGGAGTTGTATGACATCAAATTCGAATTCGGCCGGGTGGATGGTCAGGTGATGGTTATCGATGATATTTCCGGCGGCAACATGAGGGTTTTTAAGGCTGGCCAGCAGGTGGACCCCCTGGATCTGGCGGTGCTGGTTACCAGCTAGGATATTAGGTTTGATTTAGGA
>JAQVXF010000019.1 GCA_028709355.1 Syntrophomonas sp. | reverse complement strand
GTATATCTTATCGCTTTCGGTTTTGTATTCTTCCAGGTTGTGACCACTGGTCGTCCCGGTCCCGCCGGCCTCTATCAGTTGAACTACAACTACACCCTGCCTCTCACCCCGGTCATGGCGGGCTTCATAACTTCGGCTCTTTTGACCGTGCTTTACCGGGCTCAGACCGCCTTTCTCCGCCATCAGCCTTTGCGCCGGCTGCTGAAATTATACGGCCGCTACTCCCTGGGCTGCTATTTCATCCATGCCATGGTCTTATACTATGTCAATATAGCTGCCACCGCATACCTGGCTTGGCTGCCGCTGCTGCTGCAACTGGCGTTGACCTTCACTGCCTGCTCCCTGCTCAGCCTGGGTATAATCTCCACCGTTGACCGCCTCCAGCTCCCCGGCCGGCAGTACCTGATCGGCAAGCTCGCGGCTCGCCAATAATCAGACGCCCCGTTCTTCCAGGGTCACATATTGCCTGCGCTTGGCCACGCTTTTGTAAGCCGGTCGGATAATTTTGCCGGCATTGACCAACTCTTCGATGCGGTGGGCACTCCAGCCCACAATCCGGGCGATAGCAAATAATGGGGTATAGAGTTCAGTGGGGATACCCAGCATCCGGTATACGAATCCGGAATAGTAATCGACGTTGACACTCACCCCTTTATAGATCTTGCGTACCTGGGCAATCGCCTGAGGGCCCAACCTCTCGATCCTGGAATATAGGTTGAATTCGGCCTCGAAGCCATTCTCCTTGGCTAGCATCTCCGCCGCACTCTTGAGGATCAAGGCCCGGGGATCCGAGATGGAGTATACCGCGTGACCCAACCCATATATCAGTCCCTTCCGGTCAAAAACCTCTCCATTTATCATTCTGACCAGGTAAGCCACTATCTCCTGCTCATCATCCCAATCTTTGATGTTCGCCTTGATGTCTTCGAACATGGCACAGACCATGGCATTGGCCCCCCCGTGCCGGGGGCCTTTCAAAGAGCCGAGCGCCGCAGCTATCACCGAATACGTATCCGTGCCGGAGGAGGTGACCACGTGAGTGACAAAAGTGGAATTGTTGCCGCCCCCGTGCTCGGCGTGCAGGACCAAGGCCAAATCGAGAAGCCGGGCTTCCAGCCGGCTGTACTTGCTGTCAGGACGCAGCATATGCAAAATATTCTCGGCGATGGAGAGCTCGGGCTGGGGGCTGTGGATGAACAAGCTATTGTCCTGGTGGTAATGAGAGTAGGCTTGGTAACCGTACACCGCCAGCGATGGGAAGTAGGCGATGAGCTGCAGGCATTGCCTCAATACATTGGGGATGGAGGTGTTATCCGCAGCAGAATCGTAACTGTATAAGGATAAAACTCCCCTGGATATTACGTTCATCATATCCTTGCTGGGAGCCTTGAAGATGACATCCCGGACAAATCCTGCCGGCAGGTTCTGATTGTCGGCCAGCAGGCTTTGGAAACTCGCCAGCTGGTTAGATTGGGGCAGTTCCCCTAATAACAAAAGGTAGGCCGTCTCTTCGAACCCGAAACGGTTTTCGCTCCAAAATCCGCTGACCAGGTCATTGATGTCGATCCCCCGGTAAAGCAGCCGGCCTGGCACCGGGATCATCTCGTTCTCATCGATGATGTATGAATGCACCTCGCCTATTTCGGTAAGACCTACCAGTACCCCCATCCCGTCGATGTCACGCAGCCCGCGCTTGACGATATATTTATCATAATACTCCTGGTCTATGATACTGCAGCTCTCGGCTTGCGCCGCCCAAGCCCGGATCATTTTCTTTTCAGACTCATCGGATTGTGTGAATACCATATGTTCCCCCATTCCTTCCCAAAAAACCATGTTTTATGCTATAAAACCAACTAGTTTTATAGTAACAGAAAAAGCTAGCCATTAACAGTTGCCGGACTATCGAGTGGTTCTGCCCCATACTCACTCAGTCGGTGCGCTGCAGAAATTCCGGTTGACAAACTCCCCTGCCAGGGATTATCTTTAGCTAAGTCAATATCACTAAACTGATGAGCGAGAGAAGTAGGTTAGGAGAAGTATTGCAGAGAGCCGCTGCTTGGTGAGAATGCGGTAATACGGAACTAATTGAATGGACTCGCGAGGGCGGCTCGAAACCAAACGGGATTAGACGCCGACGGGAACCCTGTCCGTTATCAGTGGGGTATGCATGATGGTGCATAAAATGAGGGGGCGACTATGTCGCCAATTTGGGTGGTACCGCAGGAGCCATGAGCTTTTGTCCTATTGTGGACAAAGGCTTTTTTTATTGCCCCAAAATATTTTCGTGAGGAGGGACCCCACCCATGGTTGAGACCAAGCCCAGAAAGCCTCTGACCAGGCCGGATGTAGAAACGATAACTAACCTGAGCCGCGACTATAGCATCATCCCCATCTGTCGTGAGATAGCGGCGGATGTAATCACCCCGATAAGCTTGCTGCGCCGCCTGTCCAGTTGCAGCCACAGATACTTCTTGTTGGAAAGCGTGGAAGGAGGAGAAAAATGGGGACGCTATTCTTTTCTGGGCTACGATCCCCTGCTTCGAGTCTACGGCCGACCCGGCCGGGTGATCATCGAGGCCGATGGCGAAGAAAAATGTATTGAAACCACCGCTCCAATGACAATATTGCGGGAGATATTGAATCCCTACCGGTCCCCCCAATTGCCCGGCATGCCGCCTTTTACCGGTGGTCTGGTTGGCTATTTCGGTTACGCCATGTTCAGCTATGCAGAGCCCCGGCTCAGCATCAAGCGCGGCCAACAGGCTGATTTTGACCTCATGCTGTTCGACCGGGTGATTGCCTTCGATCATCTCCGCCAGAAGATCTGCCTGGTGGTCAATATCGGGTCCGATCGGTTGATGGAAAACTACGGCCAGGCCACCGCCCAATTGGAAGCGATGGCTCACCTCATCCGTGACATCGGACCCCTGCCGGTATTGGACAGCGATCCTGGGGTGCGTTTCAGCAGCAATATCGGCAAAGAGGAATACTGCGACATGGTAGAGCGCACCAAACGCCATATTTACGAGGGGGACATATTCCAGGCGGTCATATCCCGCCGTTTCAGCGCCCCATACCGGAGCAGTCTCATAAATGCCTACCGGGTACTGCGCACCACCAATCCCTCTCCATATATGGTCTACCTGCATATCGATGGCGAGGAAGTCATGAGCACCTCCCCCGAGACCCTGGTCCGTCTCCACCAGGGTCATTTGACCACCTTTCCGGTGGCGGGTTCCCGGCCCCGGGGTGTTACTGAAACCGAGGACCGGCAATTGGAGAAGGAACTGCTGGCGGACCCAAAGGAATTGGCTGAACACAATATGCTGGTGGACCTGGGCCGCAATGACCTGGGCAAGATATCCAGCTTCGGCTCGGTGCAGGTCAGCGAATATAAAGCCATCCACCGTTATTCGACCATAATGCATATCTGCTCCCAGGTTGAGGGTGACCTGCTTCCCGGCCTGGACGGTTTCAGTGCTATTGAGGCAGTCTTGCCGGCCGGCACTCTATCGGGCGCCCCCAAGATAAGAGCCTGCCAGATCATTGATGCCATTGAACCGGAGCCGCGGGGCATTTATGGAGGCGCTCTCGGGTATCTTGATTTCAGCGGCAATATGGACACCTGTATCGCTATCCGCATGGCGGTCAAGAAGGGCGAGACGGTCTGCGTGCAGGCTGGTGGGGGCATTGTCGCAGACAGCGTACCCGAGCGGGAATACGATGAAACCGGCTACAAAGCCCAGGCCATCATAGAAGCAATCTGTAATGCCTGCGAGGTGGATGATTGATGATGTTAATAATCGATAATTATGACAGTTTTACCTATAATCTGGTCCAGTTGGCCGGCGGCATGACCCCTGCCATCCAGGTTATCCGCAACGATGAAATGAAGATAGCAGATATAGAAGCCATGCACCCTGACCATATAATCCTCTCCCCCGGTCCCGGCCACCCCAAGGATGCCGGCCTCTGCGAGGATTTGATCCGCCGCCTGGGTCCCTCAGTTCCCATCCTGGGCGTGTGCCTGGGCCATCAGGGCATATGCGAAGTCTACGGCGGCCATATCACTTACGCCCGCCAGCTGATGCACGGCAAGCAAAGCCTTCTCACCCTTGACACCGGCTGTCCTCTCTTCAAGGACTTGCCTGCATCTATCCAGGCCGGTCGTTACCATTCTCTGGCGGCTAGTCCCGGCTCCATTCCAGGGGAACTGCAGGTAGTGGCTGAGGATGAGCTGGGTGAAGTGATGGCGGTCCAGCACCGGGTTTTTCAGGTGTTCGGGGTCCAATTCCACCCGGAGTCGATCTTGACCCCACTGGGTCCGGCGATATTAAAGAATTTTTTGAATATTTAAGGAGGAGAACAGATGATTCAGAAGGCAATCAAAGATGTGATAAGTGGCAAGGACCTCGATTTGCAGACCACCAAAAGTGTAATGCGGCAAATGATGGATGGCACTGCCACTCCAGCCCAGATAGGAGCATTATTGACAGGCCTGCGGATGAAAGGCGAAACCGTGGATGAGATCACGGCTTGCGCCGAAGTCATGCGGGAGATGGGCTTGAAGATCAATCCAGTCCGCAAGGTCATCGACATCGTCGGAACCGGCGGGGACGAGTTGTTCACCTTCAACATCTCCACCACCGCCGCTTTCGTAGTGGCCGCCGGGGGAGTGCCGGTAGCCAAACATGGCAACCGCAGCGTCTCCAGCAAGAGCGGTGCTGCTGACGTGCTTGACCAACTGGGTATCAACCTGGCTTTAACACCGCAGAGGAACGAAGAGATCCTCAATCAAACCGGTATATGCTTCATGTTCGCACCACTCTACCACGCTTCTATGAAGTATGCCGCCCCGGTCCGCCGGGAGATGGGAGTGCGGACCATATTCAACATCCTGGGACCGCTGGCTAATCCGGCCGGAGCCACCATGCAGCTGATGGGGGTCTATGACCGCAAACTGGTGGAGCCCCTGGCCCAGGTGCTGGCCAACCTGGGAGTAGTGCGGGGGGTGGCAGTGAGCGGCGCGGATGGCATGGACGAAGTCACCCTCACCGGACCTACCCATGTCTGCGAAATCCGCTTCGGCGAGCTGACCAGCTACGATATCACCCCGGAACAATTTGGTTTCCAGCGCTGCCGCCTGGAGGACCTGGTGGGAGGCACTCCTCAGGAGAATGCCCGCATAACCCTGGATATTCTGCACGCCCGGGAGCGCGGCCCTAAGCGAGACGTGGTAGTATTGAATGCAGCCATGGCTCTGTACCTGGGCATAGATGATTGCAGTGTCAGCGACTGTATCGAGATGGCCCAAGACATAATAGACTCCGGGCAGGCTCTGGCCAAACTGGAGGAATTCCGGGAGCTCACCAACCTGGTGCAGCAATGATGCTGGAGATACTGGCCGATAAGGCGCGCCAACGGGTTCGGCAGAAACAATCCCGGGTCAGTTTGGTCCAGGTTGCTCGGGCAGCCCGGGAGGCGGCAAAACCTGCCAATTTTCCTTTTGAACGGGCTTTGCGGCAGCCTGGAATCAACTTCATCTGTGAGCTCAAGAAAGCTTCACCGTCGCGAGGGATTATCGCCGCGGATTTTCCCTACCGCCAGATCGCCCAAGATTATGAGCAGGCTGGAGCCGCCGCCATCTCGGTCCTGACCGAACCAGAATATTTTTTGGGACGGGATGAGTACCTGGCCGACATCAGCCGCAGCGTCCAGCTGCCGCTGCTGCGCAAGGATTTCACCGTATCCGAGTACCAGCTGTATGAGGCCAGATTGCTGGGCGCCGCGGCGGTCCTCCTCATCTGCGCTCTGCTGGAGCCGGCCGCCATCCGCGAATACCTGAAAATCTGTGATGAACTGGGCCTTTCGGCGCTGGTGGAAGTCCATGACCCGTACGAGATAGAGCAGGCCCTGGGGGCCGGAGCCCGCCTCATCGGCGTCAACAACCGCAACCTAAAGGATTTCACGATCGACCTCAATAACAGTGTCCAACTGCGCCGGCTGGTTCCGGCAGACATAATCTTTGTCGCCGAAAGCGGCATCAGTAATTCGGCTGATGTACGCCTGCTTCAAGAAAACCAGGTGAACGGGATTCTGATCGGGGAAGCGCTGATGCTGACCCTAGACAAGCGAGCCAAGCTACAGGAGCTGCGGGGGGAGATATCATGACCAAGATCAAGATCTGCGGTTTGACCCGGGCAGAAGACATCGATGCCGTCAACCGTTACCTGCCCGACTATATCGGTTTCGTCCTGGCTCCCAGCCGCCGGCGCATTACTCCGGAAACAGCGGGGAGATTGAAACGCGGCCTGGATCCGCGCATCAGAGCGGTGGGAGTGTTTGTAAACCAGGATATCCAAATGATCATTGACCTTTGCCAGGCCGGTATTCTCGACGCAGTGCAGCTGCACGGCGACGAAAGCAATTCTTATCTGGAGCTCCTGAAACAGTCGATAACCTGTCCGGTGATCAAGGCCATAAGAATCAAGAATCCGGGTCAGGTAATGGAACCAATTGATAGGACCACCGCTGACCTGATCTTATTCGACACTTATAATGAGCACCGCTACGGGGGCAGCGGGCGCCTATTCGATTGGGACCTCATCCCGGCCAGCACCAGGCCTTTCTTCCTGGCGGGGGGTTTGACCAAGGACAACCTGGCACACGCCATCGAGATGGTCAAACCCTTTGGGGTAGACATCAGCAGCGGAGCAGAAACCGAGGGACGCAAGGATGAAGACAAGATCCGACAAATAATGGAGATCATAAGGACTATGGATTACAAGGATATCAACGAGAGGAGTGAGCAAGCATGATTTTCGTCTTGAGACCGGGGAGCCCCCGCAAAGAAATCGAAGCCCTGACGGGACAGATAGAGTCCTGGGGATTTACCACGTTTCTGAGCACCGGCACCGAGCATACTGTGGTCTGCCTGCTGGGCAACACCGCCGTTATCGACGTCGATGCGGTGGTCCAGAACAATGACATAATAGAGTATGGGCGGCGGGTAACTGAGCCCTACAAGGCGGTCAACCGCACCGTTCATCCTGAAGATACGATAGTGAATGCGGGAGGGATAATGATCGGGCCGGGCATGTTCCAAGTGATCGCTGGGCCCTGTTCGGTGGAGAGCGAAGTCCAAATCATCGAGGTGGCTCGCTCGGTCCAGGCCAGCGGGGCTACCCTGCTGCGGGGCGGAGCCTTCAAACCGCGCACCTCCCCGTACTCTTTCATGGGATTACAGGAGGAGGGGCTGCGCTTATTGCTGCGGGCTAAAAAGGAAACCGGTTTGCCAGTGGTTACGGAGATCATGAACCAGACCCAACTACCCCTGTTCGAGGATATAGATGTCATCCAGATAGGGGCCCGTAACATGCAGAATTTCGACCTGCTCAGAGAAGTAGGGCGGTTCGGCAGGCCGGTACTACTCAAGCGCGGCCTGGCCAATACCCTGGAGGAACTGCTGATGAGTGCCGAATATATAATGTCGGCGGGCAACAGCCAGGTCATCCTTTGTGAACGGGGCATCCGCACATTCGAGACCGCTACCCGCAATACCCTGGATATCTCGGCCATACCCCTACTCAAACAGAAGTCTCACCTCCCGGTGATTGTTGATCCCAGCCATGCCAGCGGTCTGCGCGGTCTGGTGGCTCCCCTGGCCCGGGCGGCGGTTGCCGTGGGGGCTGATGGCCTGATGATCGAAGCCCATAACGACCCAGCCCAGGCGCTGTGCGATGGAGCCCAGTCCCTGGATCTGGGTCAGTTCAAAAATCTAATGGATGAGCTAAAACGGCGAGTCGCTTTCGAGGGCAAAAAGATAGGGGCAGCTTAGATTTCATTAATGATATGAGAATTGGTTTCTGATAAAATGAAAACTGCGATTCAATAGTCAGGGAGGAGCGGGCGCGGCCATCATGAAAAAATTTGCGGTCTTAATAGTTGTGATGCTGGGATTGGTAATGGTATTTCCACCCCGGATCGTCACCACCGAATTCCAGGAATTCTATTCCAACCTCTATAAAGAGACGGACATCGCTTACGCCAGTGTTTCTCCTGCCCAGAAACTGGACATATACTGGCCGGCCAAATTCGACGGTCCTTACCCGGTCATCATCTCCATCCATGGAGGCGCATATCTTTCGGGGGACAAACTGGGGTCTGACGCCTTGGTTGCCTGGGAGGGCCTGGAACGGGGCTACGCGGTAGTATCGGTTAACTACCGGCTGAGTTCGGAAGCGGTCTTCCCGGCCCAGATAAACGACATAAAAGCAGCCATCCGTTTTGTCAAGGCCCATGCCCAGGAATACGACCTTCAGGCCGACAAGATCGCAGTCTGGGGGGCATCAGCTGGCGGAACCTTATCAGCCCTGGCAGGAGCCACCGCCGATGTCAGCGAATTGTCCGATCCCAGCCTGGGGAATGCCGAGCAGACGGAACGGGTGCAAGCGGTAGTGAACTGGTGTGGTCCGATGAACCTGCTGGTCATGGATGAGCAGTTCCAACAGAGCGGGATCGACGGGATCCTCAACAATGCCCCCGATTCTTGGGGTTCCCAGTATTTCGGGCGGATGCTGACCGAGGTGCCCGAGCAGGCCAATAAATCCAACCCGGAGAGCTATATCACTCCGGATGATCCGCCCGTGTTCATCCAGCACGGCACCATGGACAACTGGGTTCCGGTGCAGCAGTCGATCGATTATGCCCACAAACTCCGGCCGGTACTGGGCGCCGACAAGGTATCTTTGGAGATCATCGAAGGAGCGGGCCATGGCGGATTGCCTTTCAATAATGACCAGAATGTAGCTCAAGTACTCGATTTCTTGGATCGCACCTTGAAATGATAACCGGCAGGGCAGGCATTTCACCTCTTGCCCAACCTGCGTTCAGGCTGCCAGCCGTTTTTACCCATAGCTGAATCTATAATCGTCCGGATTTACCCCCTTTACAATCCAATCACCCCCACCACCATTCGTCAGCCGGAGCATAGCTATCCCCCCCCGGCTTATTCTCCAGTTATTTCTGGTCCCAAAATCCACCAGCTATTTTCATGGACAGCTTCAGAAGGCAAGCATTATAATTTGCGTAACAGTTGGATTGAGTTTATAAATGCAAAGGGGGCGGTCTGAGTTGGCAATATTGATCAACATTCTAATTGGGGTCTCATTGGCGGCGACCTGCGGTTTCCGCATCTTCGTACCGCTGCTGGTTATGGGCATCTCCGCCCAGGCTGGTTATCTTGATCTGGGCTCAGGCTTCCAGTGGATCGGTACCACCCCGGCCATCGTCGTCCTGGCAATCGCCACCGTGGCTGAAGTCCTGGCCTATTTCTTCCCATTTGTTGATAACCTTTTGATATCAATGGGTGCTCCGATCAGCATCCTGGCTGGAATACTGGTATCAGCGGCAGTGATGACCGACATCAATCCCATGCTGCAGTGGGCCCTGGCTATTATAGCCGGCGGAGGGGCAGCTGCCACCACCAACCTGGTCAGCAATGGGGTGCACCATAGTTCGACGGTGGTGAGCGCGGGGACCATTAACCCGGTAGTCTCGACGGTCGAGTCCGGTCTGGCGGTCCTGACCTCCATCTTGGCAGTGGTTGCGCCGCTGCTGGCCTTGATTTGCATCGCTGCCGTAATGTTTTTTATCCTCAGAGGCTATAACAAACTGCGGCGCCGCTGGGCCTGAGGTCGAGTCAAATAACCCACCGGGCGTTAGCCTCCCGGCAGTGATATGCTCCCCTGTGAGTAGACACCTGAAAGAGAAGAATTCAGGCCTGCCAAAAGGGGAGTTTTCTGTGGGAAGAAGGGGTAAGGATTGGGGTGATGACGTCTGGCATCAATACCCATCAGTTGCGGTCGTAAATCTCAAGTCCAAATGGGTTAGCTCCAGCCCTCCCGGATTGCCTTCGATATTGAGACGAAATGCCCTCTCTGCTCCCGCCAGCTTAAAATCCTGGTGCCAATCGACGGGCTGGTTGTCCACCGGCTGAGTTTGGGACGGCCCATCTGCAGTCCGGGAACAGCGGCTGAAGCGGTAGAGTTCGTCATAGAGGGCGCGGCAGCCGGGATCGGAACTAGAGGCCAGCTGGCAGATCAGATCGTAGCTCTGGAAATAGGCTTTAAATGCACCTGCCCAGCCCTGTATGCGGGCCATCCCCAGGTAATCCCGCACCACCTTTTGTCCTGCCGTTTCGTGCACGTTATAGGGCAGCTCCACTTCCATACCCATCCCAAATTCCCGAGCAATCCGTCCCGCACATTTTAGCCAATAGCGAGGAGGCCGCCCCAGGGATTTACGAAAAGCCTGGGATGACTGCAAGGCTACCCCATCAAAACCGGCGCGGGTGAATTCAGTCATCCCGGTCGAGGTCAAGCCGGGGATGGCGAAAGAGCTCAAGCCATTTTGGCGGCACAAGCCGGGGAAGGCTTGCAGCACGGGATCGTCATAGCCGCCCTGTTCATCCATGTAGTAGAAACCAGCCAGCTCCAGCCACCTGAATCCAACCTTCCTCCAGCGCCCCAATAGTTCCAGCATGGCCCAGGCCACTGCAGCGACGCGATTTTGGGATTCAGCCAGGGACCTGCCCCTCTCGTCCCAGTCCAGGCAACGCCGGTCGGGGGTAGGGATAGCCAAAATTACTTTGAGCTTGCATCCAGCCACTGTTAGGTTTAGCTGGCGGGCAATATCCCCGGCGCAACCGTCCAGCGCCATCAGGTTGCACTGGGGGTGGAAGTATTCGTCGAAAAGGGCGCTCCAGTCTCGCTGGCGGGAGGGCTGACCTCTAAGATCAGGACTAAATGTCCGGCCGTTAAGTAGAGGCGAATACTGGGCCAGCATCAAAAAACCGTCCATGAAGATGTCCTGGACGTCACCTTGGGGGGAAAGGTAGCCTACCAGCGGTTTCAGCTGATCCACATCATAGCGGTGCGCCCGCTGACTCCCCACCCCGCCCACGTAAAGGAGGCATAAGTCATGAATATTGGCGGTCCTGCTGGTCCCGGCGGGGAGATATCCCGGGTGGCTGCCGCAGACCAGGGGGCCGCCCGCCACAGGCTGCAGGGTGTCAGCCATATAACAGCGATGAACGCGGTCATGCTCCCGGTCCACCACCCATAGTCCACTGTGAAAGGAATTCAGGCTGGTTACTGATGCTTCCGGCCAGACAGAAAAAGCCCGTTGCATTCTGCCCGCCCCGTCGTACAACATCAACAGCGATGCCGAGCGGTGCCGGCCCCGGTCGCGGACCGCCCAGAAGAAGCGGCCATCATAGGCGAAAGAGCGAAACTCACCCCGGCTGGCAAACAACCTCCATATTGAGTAAATCCGGCTCTTAAGGGCCCGGTAGATGCTGAGCGCCATCTGCTGGAGGCCTGCCGATACCACCACCTGGCGGCGCAGGCGGCAGTGCTCCTCCAGGCACAAGGCCGTGGGCGCTTCGGCGGTTGCCGGGGTGCCCTCGGTC
>JAQVXF010000263.1 GCA_028709355.1 Syntrophomonas sp. | reverse complement strand
CACCGGTCCCTTGACCTCCGAGCCCTTGGGAACGCCTTCGTCATCCACGATGACGGCAGCATTGTCCTCGAACTTAACCCGGAGACCATCGGGCCTGCGGAACTCCTTTCTCTGGCGGATGATGACAGCTTTGAAGATCTGCTTTCTCATATCCGGAGTTCCCTTCTTCACCGATACTATGACTGTGTCCCCAATCCCTGCGCAGGGCTGTCTATTTTTCACGCCTCGGTAATTCTTGACTGCGATGACGTGTAGCGTCCGCGCACCTGTATTGTCTACACAATCCAGGTATGCGCCAGTGTTGATCGCCCTTGGGATCTTGGCCTTCTGTCCTTTCATTTCAGGACCTCCACTACCACGTAGGATTTGGTCCTGGAAAGGGGCCTGCACTCCGCTATTTTGACACGATCTCCCGCTTTGGCTTGGATGCAGGGGGGATTGTGCGCATGGATTTTGGACTGCCTCTTCTCGAATCGTTCGTACTTCGTTGCCTTCTTCTCGAATTTGCGCATGACTACCACGGTATTGTCCATCTTGTCGCTGACCACGGTACAGCTGAAGACCTGGCCGCGCACAGATAAAGTGCCGTGGAAGGGACACTTAGGATCATTGCAATCGTTTTGTGGCGCAGCAACATCCAGTCCGATATCCCTCATAATTTCCACCTCGTCTTTTGCATTCTCTTGTTTATTCTGTTCTCGGGCTGCGAGATCAAGACCGAGCCTGCAATCCTCACTTTCTGCCCGGAGGGCAGGGTGAAGTCCAGGCTGGTATTCTTTTTGGCAAGGCACACAACCTTGGCTTTTGTCTCCAAAAGGAAGGTATTCCTGGTCTCGTCTATGACCTGACCTGTGAGTCCGACCTGGCATGAATTGCTGCTCTCCGCCACTTTCAGGTGGAGGCCGATCAGCTCATGCCGGGCCAGGTTTTCAGGTTTCAGGTTCACTTCTTTATTCGCTCCGTCTGGACGGTCTTGATCCTGGCTATCGTTCTGCGAAGGTCTCTGATCCGTCCGGGCTTCTCCGGAGCGCCACCGGCAGTAACGATGCCTCTCTCCCGGATGAGCTCGCTTTGGAGCTTTCGCAGCTCCTCTGCAATCTCCTCCTGGTTCATGTTTCTGATCTCGTCAATCTTGAAGATAGCCATACAGCTCACTCTTCCCCGGCGCAGGGCTCTGCATCCGCCTTCTGCTCAGGCAGAGGAGCATCCTCGGCCACGCCCTCGACTTTAACCTCATCCAGCGGAGCTGGCTCGGGCGCAGACGACGGCTCAGACTCCAGAAGCTGATCCAGGTCGCTCTTCTTCTCGGTAGCAGGCGCTGCTGCGGGCTCTGGCACTGGCTTTGGCTCTGGTGCCTTCTCAGTCTTCTTTTCCTCGACTTCAGGCGCCGCCTGGGCCGGCTGCTCCATACGGAAGTCGTCAGGCAGCCGCACATCGGGCGGTATAATTCTGACCTGGCAGCCTATGACTCCCAGCTTTTTAACCGCTACGGAGTAGCCTCTATCCACCAGATCCACGGCCGGCTTGCCTGAGTGCTTGATGTACCCGGAGATGAACTTCTCCGTTCTGGAGCGCGGTCCGGTCAGCTTGCCGCTGATGACGATCTCGCAACCCAGAGCGCCGGCGTCCATGACCCTTCTCATCATGGACTGGCCGGCCTTCCTGAAGTACCAGCCCCTCTCCAGTGAGGAGGCCAGGCGATTGGCCACTACCCGGCCGTTGAGGTCGCCCCGGCCCACATCCTGGACATCGATCTGGGGATTGTCCAGGTGGAACCTGCGATCCAGGTCGCGGGTGATCTTGCGGATAAGCTTTCCGCCCTTGCCTATGACCATGCCCGGCTTCTCGGCATAAACTGTGATCTGGGTGCCCATGGGTGTGCGGTTCATGACCATGCCGCCGTACCCTGCCCTCTCCAGCTCCTCGGCCAGATACTCGTTGACCAGAGCCTTGGATATGCCCTCCGCCACGAACTTCTTCTCTACGGACATCAGCTCTTCACCTCGGTTAAGACCATCTCAATTGAGACCGTCTCGGTATTCTTGGGTGTGGCTCTTCCCATGGCGCGGGGCATCCATCCCTGGATGGTTCTGCCCTTCTTGGTGCCGGCATGGAAGATGCGGAGCCTTTCAGACTCCATTCCCTTGTATTCGGCATTGGCCACGGCATTCTTCAGTACTATCAAGACTGCCTTGGCTGCCTTCTCCGGGTATCTGCCGGCATCCCAACCCACCAGATTGTGCCTGTGGGCCACATTCCTGCGGTAGCGTTTGAAGGGCACTGGCCTCTTCAAGGCTATCACATCTTCCAGATAGGTGAGGGCGTATCCTGCCCTCATGCCCCTTAGCGTCCTGCAGATCTCCCGGGCGTGCTTTGGTGAGATGTGAAGCTCCATCCCCATGGCCCTTGAAGAGCGTCCTGCAGGCGTAAGCGAATAATCTAATCTGCCCAAATCAACACACCTCACTTCAGCGGCACATATTTGCTCGATCTGGTAGCGCCGACGCCAGCAGCTCCGTGCTGCACGCGGCCGCGCGTCAGCGCGAACTCGCCGAAGAAGTGCCCTATCATCTCGGGCATGACCTCTACCTTCTCAAAGCTCTTGCCGTTGTAGATCTCAATGCTCTTGCCCACCATGTCCGGCAGGATGATCATATTCCGGATGTGGGTTCGAACCGAGTCCTTGCTCTTGAGGCCGGAGAGAAGAATCTTGTTCTCCTTCATCAGCCCCCTCTTGATCGATCTGCGTTGCCGCGCTGGAAGCAGCCCGGCA
>JAQVXF010000262.1 GCA_028709355.1 Syntrophomonas sp. | reverse complement strand
AAAGGCGACCTGTCGATAAGATGGGAGGGCTGATATCCGGACTGCTTGATGGATGGTGATACATAGACAAAGCGGAGACTGTCATCTGTGGCATTGAGATGGATAACATCAGTCATATTCTCCGCCAGAAGATGATAGCGTTCTTCGCTCTCCCGCAAGGCCTCTTCCGCTTCTCTTATGCTTGTGATCTCCCTGACCACAGATTGAATCTCAACCAGAGATCCGGCTTGATCGAATATGCCCCGGGCCGTCCATAAAATCCAGCGCAACTCCTCAGGCGCTTTGTACTGGCTTTCATAGGCGAAGGTGGGATAGTTTTCATTGATCTTGCCCTCAAGCTCCCGCGCAGATTTCAGATGCCTCTGCCAGACAGATCCATCTGATCTCTTGCCCAAGATCTCCTGCTCTCTTGCGGAGAAAAATGTGCAAAATGAGGCATTGACAAAATTGATGATGCCATCAGAGTTGTATCTGCATATCAGATCGGGAAGGTCTTCAACCACTCCCTTGTAGCGTCTTTCGCTATTGACCAGATCCTTGTGGGTGCTCTTTAATGCTGCAAGCATATCGTTGATGGATATGGCCAGGCTGGCAAGCTCGTCTTCTCCCTGCACCTTCAACAATGCCGGTATCTCAGGAGCCTGTCCGATTCTGGCGACGCTCGCGGTTAGGTTTACCAGGCGGGAGAGAACCGACCTGTCCAGGTATATCAATGTCATCAACAAGAAGAGAAGTCCAGCAGCGGAGAACAGAATCATAAAGCTCTCCATGCTTTTGGCGCCCTGTCGGTAGATATCTCTTGATGCATCCATGCCCAGGATCATGAGGGAATTGCCATAGATGTCTGTCAGCAAAGCATATCCGGCTATGCTATTGCCATCCAGCAATTTAACAAATATCGGAGAACTTTTTGATAATTGGGATCGGGCCTGGCGGAAGTCTTCGGGCATCTGCGGATCGTCTAATGGATAAATGGTCAGGTTCAATTGAGCGATGCCGGAGAGCTTATCAACCTCTTCTTGAGTTAAATAGCGCCCCAGAACCACCCCGCCCATGGATGGAGGTTTTTTCTTGCTATCGGTAATGGGATTGGTGACTATCAACCTAGGCTTGCCGGATAGCAGAATTATGCCTGAAAATCTGCTCTTCTTGTCCAGGCATCCGGGACAGAAGCCGTATAAGGATAATTGTTGGATCAAATCTTGTGGGATCTCTTCCGGCACACCGCTGGCATTCATGAACCGGCTAAAGACGATCTGACCGTAGGAGTTCAGGAAAAGCAGCAGATTGATCTCCGTATTATGCAGGCTGTCATTGGTCAGGCTGCCGGTGGTCATGCTGTAATTGATGAAATCAGGATTGCCAGTGGTCATAAAAGCGTAAATATCATCTCTGGCTGCCCAGAAGTTGGCCAGATCACCAAGCGCCGTCAGCTCATTGGATATGGCATTTAGAGCTCTTTCCACGTCGACCTTTGCATTGTGCTCCTCTAATTCGGAAAAACTGCTCTTTAATTGCATTTGGGCAGCCGTATACAGTATCAATATCAGGCAGACCAGAAATAGTCCTATAACTATCAAGGTCTTATTGCGCAGATTCATAACTTCAATCCTTTTTATTGATTTGCCCTTTAAAAGAGAATGGTCTCTAATCTAATTAAACATAACTGTTAAATATGTAGCTTGGCTAATATAAGAGATTATAGATAATGCTATGAGGGACTGTTGCCATGATCCAATCAGATGCTCCTGCGCCGGTCCGGGCAGCCGGGAGAACTGAAGTCATACCCTATATTCGCAAGATCGACCTCATGTCCTCCAATTCCTATATTCTCTCCGGAGAGGATCAGATAGCATTGATCGATCCTGGCGCTCTGGATGAGCAGTGGGATCTTCTGATGGAAGATATGCTGAGGCTGATGGAGCAGAGGCCAAGGCCGGTGGTGATATACCTGACCCATATCCATCTGGATCATTGCTATCAATTGAGGCGGTGCCGTGAGGACCGGGGGCTAGGCCGGGTGCTGGTAGCAGTGCAAGAGAAGGGGGCAAAGGGCTTGGAAGCTCAGGATGACAGGCTGACCCTGGCAGGCCTGCTGGGCAGAGAGCTATTTCCTTTTCTCTCCGATCTCCGGCTGCTATCAAATGAGGATATCCTCTTCAAAGGGATTCGAAGGCTGGAATTGGATGGCACAGCTCTCTCTTATTCCACCACCGCCACAGAGATGGGCCACGGCAGGGAGCTGATCAGCCAGCAGGTCTCTTTGGGCGGAGGTGATCTGCTCGAGATCTATCCCCTCCCAGGACACAGCCCGGACAGCATCTGCCTTCAAGCCGGGTGCACCCTCTTTCTGGGCGACCTCTTCTTTGCCCCCAATCCGGGCACGGCTGGGGCATACGGCTGGAGCCAGCCTGATCTTCTGGCATCCATCGAGAGGGTTCTCTGGATTTTAGATCAAAAAGACATCCGCATCTGCTTCTCCGGTCACGGCCGGGCCATTGATGCCGATCAGGCACGGCGAACCCTGAGGTCTATGCACAAGGATGTATTGTCTCTATACGGATTAGAAGAGGTCAATCCCCTCTGGGCCAGAAATACGGCGGCCTATGCCCAGGATTTGATGGCCGAGCTGGAGAGGCTCTTTATCATAATAACCGGTCGGCTGGCTTATACCTCTTATGTGCTGAGCGCCATTGAGGAGAGCGGCGAGGCAAAGCGCCTGCAATCGCTCATAGATGTCGCAAAAATCGAGGAGCTTTTTGAAAAGTTCCACAGATTTGTCCTGGAACTGCGC
>JAQVXF010000261.1 GCA_028709355.1 Syntrophomonas sp. | reverse complement strand
CGATGGGCACTGTCGAGATGACCGCTTTGATCCCCGCCGTGTTCAATAAGCGGGGCAGCACCCCCGGCACCCCGGCTCCGGGTTTACACAGGAAGGGGGCTGGGGCTATCGGTTGGCCCAGGCTCACAGCTCCGTCCAGGGCTAGATAGGTAGCCGGCAGATCCTCCCAGGGCCGCACCGGGGCGTCATAATTCCACCACAGGCCATCCAGCCCGTAGATATCAATGGATTGCTGCAGCACCTGGCCACTGAATGGACATCGGGCCAAGGGCCAGGATGGCAAGCGCTGGGCATAACTGTCCCGCATCTGGGCCAACTGCTGCTGCAGGTCATCCATTTCGGGGCCGCCCGGGCCGTTCATATCCTCCGCCAAGACCAGGTCCAGCTCCCGCCAGCGTTCCAGCCGGGCGAAATAATCACGCAGGAAAATATCTCTTTCTTCAGCCGTCATCGCTATCATTGCCTGACGCCTCCCTTCCAGTAGCTGGTGGTCCATCCGCCCTTGTCGCCGCGCAAGGGATCAAAGGTATTGAGCGGCTGTCCGCCCTCGCCATGCCCGCCCAGGATCTTCTGGTCGATCCCTTCCGCGATCTGGCGGGGTGACTGGGCCCCGGGCAGAGAACCTTCCGGTATCTGATCGGAGAGCCCGGAGTAATCCCAGCCCACATGTTCCGGGTGTTGGGTAGCCCCCAGTGACTGCAGTTCATAGTTGATGCGCTGGTTGACCAGGGGCGAAACCGGTTCACCGCTGACCGCATCCACAAAGGCGAAGGCATCGTGATCACCTGCATAGGGTTTCATGGTCTTGCCGTTATATATGATCCCGGTCTTCTTGTCCCAGAATATCTTGCCTTCCTGCTCCAGGTGGTTGAGTTTCTCCACCTGGTCAGTATACTCGGTCATCCGCTGCTTGTGCCGCTTCTGTAATTCCAGCCAGTGCTCACCGCTCATCTGGTCCGGCTTGGCAGCTGGCAGCGGATCGGGCTTCCGGCAGGCGACCGTGCCGCGGTATTCTTTGGGATAGCCCAGTTCCACATCATACTGGTTGATGGTCTTGGTCTTGAGCATCTCCGGTTTGGGATGAGCTTTGCCGGTCTCCAGCCAGACCCGGGATTCAGGATTGGTGGGCCGCATCTGGGCCTTGACTCCATACCGCTCGCTGACCGCCTGGATGGCCTTCTGGTCCCGGCTGGGCATCCCCCGCAGGTCAGGGGGCTGGCCGGCTTCCTTGAAACTGTTGTTGTCGATTTTGAGCCCGGGAGGCTCGGCCTGGACCTTGGGGCCGGGAGTCGGACGGATCGCATCTTCCCCGGCGCCGCCCGCCTTGGTGCCCGCCGCGGTTGAACTGCCCGGTCCATCGGCGGTGGGGGCCCGATCTGTTACACTCTTGCCGGTGCCACCCGGGCTAGCCCCGTCGGCACTGGCACCCTTGCTGCCCGCCGCTGCTGTGCGGCCCCCCTTGGCCAGGTCATCGGCGGATCCGGAGGCCGCCCGGCTGGTCTTCCCCGCCACGTCGCCGGCGCTGCCGGAGGCTGCTTTGCTCCCGCTCTTGAGAGTCTTCTCCAGGGTCTCTTCCGCCGCATCACTGCCCAGTTCGGTCAGCCGCTTATTGATCTGATCGAGGGTCTCTTCGGCTGAATCCCGGCTCACCAGGCCCAGGGTGCGGCTGAGGACCTGATCCCCCTTCATTATCTTGAGGGCTCCTCTTTCGATGAAGTCGGCAGTTTTATTGGTGAAGGCCGGGAATCTCTCCATCATCTCCCCCATGAATCGCCCGCCGGCTTTGCCCGCCAACCAACCCATTTCTTCTCCCAGCACCACCAGCCCCATCGCTTTGGACACTGCCTGGAAATCGCTCTCCCCTTTATCTATCGAATCCTTGATCCGATACATGGCCTCCGCCACCGTCAAGGCTCCGTCCATCGCCCCTTGCCGGGTCAATTCCCCCGCCAGGGTGGTGACACTGACCCCCCCGCCGGTAGCCGCGGTTATCATCACCCGGGCCAGCATCCCCAGCCAGGATGTGCTGCCATCGGCCTTCTCGCCGGTTATGACTTCCTTGGCGGTGGCGGCATTGGCCTCCAGCCCCCAGCCCAGGTTCTTGACCCAGTCTTCTTCCCAGCGTTCCCCACTATCACCGGTGGTTCGGCCGGTTATGCGGTTGCCGATGATTTTGCGCAGCTGGTCCATCCGGTCCTGGTCCACTTCTTGGCCGGCCAGCATATCATCCTTGAGATCCTGGATAGCCTTGTCCATATCCCCCGGGCCGCCCGGCTGCCCGATATTATAGCGGTCGGCCGCCTGCTGCATCTGCTCCAGCTGCCGCCAATCGTCCAGGTTCTTGTCGATCGCCCGGCTGTTGGCATCCTGGCGCACCGCCATCTTCTCCAAATCTATGGCCGCGCGGCGTCTATCCTCGGCCACATCCTGCTGCCAGGATTCAAATCTGCTGGGATCGAAATCATTACCGGTCGCGGTATTGACCCATTTGCCGGTGGCCGCATTGAATTCCACTTCATAGGACTGCCCGTCGCCGCTGCCCACCAGGATCTGTCGATCCCCATGGCGGGGGCCGGTGTATCCGGGTTCGTATTCGTAGGTGGAGGTCACCCCGGTCTCCGGATCAGTATAATCGAAGGTGCCGCCACCCGATTTCACCGGCATTTGATCCCCGGGGAAACTATCCTCTGGTTCAGCCCCCGGCCATCCACTTTGCGGAACCTCCTCTTCCGGGATCGGCAGGCTGTCCGCCGGTCCTTCCTGACCTGCCGGCACATCCTTATCAAGGCCATGCTG
>JAQVXF010000260.1 GCA_028709355.1 Syntrophomonas sp. | reverse complement strand
TATATATTTGGCCGGCTATCCCCAACCGCGCTCGGATTTCGCCCGCTCCTTCTTCATGACCCATAAGGCCTTCTTCATCGCCCTGGTCTACGGCTCGGTGCTTATGGCCGGCACCTCCGGTGTGGCAGGCGCTATCCAAGCCCTGCTGTGGGAGAACATGAGCGAGAAAGTCTTCATGTACCTGGCCACCCTGACCGGATTCCTGGCCTTCACCATTTTCGCCGGTTATTTTCCCGATTTTCGGATGGGCAACCGCGATGAGCGGCGCGAAGTGGCCCAGTCCCAGCCTCGCTTTATCGAGGTCCTGTTGGAATACATTCTGGTCCCGGTGATGCTGGCCTTGACCGTGGTTCTGCTCCTCTGGGCGGGGCGCACCATCCTGGGCGGCATGGATGCCCCCTTCTTCCAGCTGTCCGGCATCGCCACCTCCTATACCGTGGGCGGGATCTGGCTCTATGTGCTGGTGACCCATAACCAGAGCAGCCTGGCAGCCTTGTATCGTCGGGTGTACCCGGTCGCGGCACTGATAATCCTGGTGTTCGAAGCCTGGGCCCTGGTGCTGCAACTGCAGAAGTCGGGCCTGAAAGCAGGCGAATACTCCTTCGCGGTGATCTGGATAGTGGCCCTGGTGGCGGCGTTGCTGCTGATGTTCATCAAAGAGCGGGCCTATCCCGCCATCGTAGCCATGATCTGTGCCATGGCCATTATCACCGTTTTGCCGGTAGTGGGAGTGCATATCCTGCCTCTCAATGCCCAGGTGAACCGGCTGGAGAACCTGCTGGTCAGCCAGGGCATGCTGCAGGAGGACCGGCTCGTACCTTCGGCAACTCCCCCGGAGCAATCGGTGCGGGAAGCCATAACCGATGCGGTCAGCTATATTGCCGGGGCTCGGATGGCAGGCAGTGGTGCTAAAGTGCCGGCCTGGTTCGAAAAGGATCTCGACCAGGGAGATGTGTTCCGGACCAAGTTCGGTTTCGAGATGACCTGGCCGCAGCCCGAACCCATGAAAGGCCCGCAGGGTTACCTGGGCACCAGTTTGTCCCTGCCCTCCCAAGGCATCGATATCAGCGACTACCGCTGGGCGGTAGTCATGGGTCCAGCGGTGGAGAAAGGCCGAGCTGCTGCTACGGTCCAGGGCAATCGGGGAACTTACCAGGTGGACTGGACCATGGAACCACCCCAAGGCATACCTGCGGTGACGGTGAGATTGGATGACCGGGTCATCCTGGAGCAGGATCTCAACAGTTATATCGACGGCCTTACCGCTAAATATCCTCTGTCTAACACCCCTGGGCGCACCGGCACGGTGGAGGATATGAGCCTCAAGCTGGAGACTCCCGAAATCATTGTTTTACTGGTCTTTACCGGAATCGATATCAACGTGGATGTCCGCAATGACGTCCATAACTACTGGTTCAACCTGGACGCCATTTATTTAAGCGAGAAACCGTAAGGCCTCAACCACGATGAACTGGGCCTGGATGCTGGGGGGCACACCCCTAGGATTGGGCGTTGAAGTAGTAGTAGAAGCCGATGTAGAGCAGCACCAGGATGCTCAGGCTGATCCCGATGAGGTTGTAGGGATTGACCAACACCTGGGGACCCCAGACCGAGCCCAGCAACACTACCAGGGCGCTGCCCAGGGCGTAGGTCACATAGGTATAGTAAGCGGCCCGGCCGGCTACGAACCAGACCCGTTCGTCGTAGACATTTATGCCTTGTGCTTCCAAACGCCGGATCCGGGTTTGTTTGATGGCGGTCACTGCCAAAACCGCCACCGCTGCCGCCATCAGGCCGGCGCCAAAGGCAATATTTCCGGCTTGGGCTTGCCAGAGACCGATACCGAACAGTAAGAGCAGGACAATATAACTCAAAACCCCTCGGTTCTTGGTACTCATTTGGAACACTCCTTCCCCTCTTCGAAGATGACCACAGACTCGATGGGCAACTGGAACACCCGGGCCAGGCTGTAGGCCAGGTTGATGGAAGGGTTATACTTGCCCTTCTCCAACGAGATGATGGTCTGGCGGGAGACCTTCACCCGGACCGCCAGTTCTTCCTGGGTGATGCCCCGCTGCTCTCTTAATTCCCGCAGCCGGTTTTCCATTACGGTCACCTCCGATGTAAAGCTGCCTTTACGCACAGTATAGCCACCCTCGGCGTCAATGTCAAGCCGGCTTTACAATATAGTGGTGCCGGAATTTTATTCCGACCAATTTCAGTGGATACCCCAGGGTTATCATTTGATCCCCGAATTGGACCAGTTTGTGGTACTATTTGGGCAAAGGAAATGCCAGCCAGGGCATCCGACTGGGCATGCCGATGATTGCAGTAATGACCATGATTGTTGGGGTGAGGAGGGATTTTGATGTCGGAGAGTCTCAACATCTACAAAGAGGGCGACAAGATCATCATCGATGACGACCTGATGTACGCTGAGCTCCCATACAGCGATGAACTCTGGCGCAGACTGGACGGCGTACAGAGCTATGACGAGGATAGCGGCTGGCTGATCGACGGTATCGAGCTGACTACGATTATCGGGGAAGAGACCGACAAGGAAATGGAGGGCGTCTTCTTAGGGACCATCCAGGTGGATGGGATAGATGATCGCCGCGAGCTTTACGTGGTGAGTGAGGGGGACGTCTACAAGATTGTAGGCATGGACCCCGGTCTGGACCCGATCGATACCGAGGTGATGTCGGATTCCCTGCTGGGGGCGGTCATCAAGGGCACCGAAATCTGGGGCGATGAGGATTCGGATTTGCAGCTCAGCGAAGAGGCGGAAACGCTGCAAAAAG
>JAQVXF010000259.1 GCA_028709355.1 Syntrophomonas sp. | reverse complement strand
AATGAATCCAGTTTTGTTATCGAGCGCAAGGATCCCGGCGACGTTGCCTTCCACCAGATCGACACAGTGGGATCCAATGTCACCGAGTATACTGACGAAGGTTTGACCGCTGATACCGAATATTCCTATCGGGTCAAGGCCCATAACTCGTTCGGAGACTCAGCTTACGGCAACACTTTAACTACCGCCACGCTGAAGATAGCCATCATCTGGCCGATCCTGACCGCTCCGGCGGCGCCTTCCAACTTGTCGGCCGGCAGCGTGTCTTCCGATGAGGTGGTACTGCAGTGGAGCGACAATTCCAACAACGAAGGTGGTTTCCGGATCGAACGCTCGGTCGGCGGCAGCCCTTATGCGGAAGCCACTTCGGTGGGCACCGATGCCGAGACCTGGACCGATACCGGGGTGGAGCCGGCTACTACCTATACCTACCGGGTCCGGGCCTTTAACAGCTTCGGCAATTCGGTCTGGACCAATATCCTGGCGGTAAGTACTCCCCAGGAGGGACCTCCTCCCGGCGGTACCCCGGCCACGACCCTGGTCTACACCATCGGCAGCCCCAATTATACCTGGAACGGTGTGGCCCAGGGAATGGATGTGGCCCCCGTCATCCGGGAAAGCCGCACCCTGCTGCCCATCCGCTATGTAGCCGACCCGCTGGGGGCCCAGACTATGTGGAACAGCATGGAGCGCAAGGTGACCATAATGACCGCCACCCGGACCATCGAACTATGGGTGGACAATAACACTGCCCGCATCAACGGGGTAGCGGTCCTGATCGATCCCGGCAACCCCAATGTGATGCCGGTGATTATCCCACCTGGGCGGACCATGATGCCCCTGTCCTTCATTGCCAGCAACCTGGATTGTGACGTTAATTGGAATCCCGTCGATTACACCGTAACCGTCACCTATCCCCAGTCATAACTGAGCCCTGGCCCGGTTCCTGAGGAACCCCGGAAGTAATAATTCAGCAGAAAAATGGCATGCAAAATAAATGGACCCTCCCCGATGTGCTAAAATGTTGTCAGCCACTGCGGGAGGGTCGTTTGTTTGCGGACCCAGTTCAGTCGATGCCGATGAGGATATCGGTGCCCTCGACCTGGACCGGATAACTGCGCAGGTCTTCCACCCGCACCGAGATCATGAACAGCTTGCCGGGTTTGATTACCTGGCCGGTCTTGACATTGAAGACCGAGCCATGGCGGGGACAGACGGCCTGGGAACCTTGCAGTTGGCCGTCATACAGGGAGCCCCCCATGTGGGAGCAGGCGTTGTCGATGGCAAAGTAGGCGTCACCGATCCTGGTCAGGAGATAATCCTTGTCTTCCAACCGGACTTTGAGTTTGCCGCCGTCGGTCAATTGCTTGGTTTGAGCTGCCTTTACATACCGCACGGAAAAAACCTCCCTTCCTGATTTGATTTTAACACAGCCTCCCCGCAGTGGGGTGTTCTTTGGCGGTTGACCCGACTGCAGCCGACCTAACCCAGGCCCAGCGGGGTATGGGGGGATATGTCACCTAAGGAGCAGGGCGGTCAGGTGACATTGACGCGGCCCCGATTCGGATATATGATAGCCTGTGAGGTTGGATTTACCGATGGAGTACTTAACCGGAAAGGAATCAAGATGGACCGTTCCGCCGAGATCCTGAACAGTAAAATAGGCCCGCTGCTGTGGAAATTCTCCCTGCCGGCCATCGTGGGCATGGTGGTCAACTCCATGTACAACGTGGTCGACCGCATCTTTGTGGGGCGGGGGATAGGCTCGCTGGGTATCGCCGCCACCACCGTGGCTTTCCCGATCATGACCGTCATGCTGGCGCTGGCGGTGTTGATAGGGGTGGGCACTACCGCCCTGATATCCATCCGTTTGGGCCAGCAGAAGCATGAGGAAGCGGAGCAGATCGCCGGCAACGGGGTGGCCATGCTCATCCTGCTGCCCTTGTTGTTTACCGGACTGTTCCTGCTCTTTTGGGAACCGATCCTGGTAGCTTGCGGGGCGGGGCCGGAAGTGATGCCCTATGCTCGAGATTTCACTTTGATCATCGTTGCCGGGGGGGTATTCTCGTCTTTCGGCATGGGGGCCAATAATTTCATCCGCGCCGAGGGCAACCCTAAGGTTTCTATGTATACTCAGATCTTAGGGGCGGTGGTAAACATCGTCCTCAACTACGTGTTCATCTTCACTTTTGGGTGGGGGATGCGGGGCTCGGCGATCGCCACCGTGATCGCCCAGCTGGTATCGGCCCTATGGGTATTCGGTTATTTCTACACGGGACGGAGCGTGGTGAAGATAAGATTGCGCAACTTGCGGTTGCGCTGGTCGGTGCTGACCAGCATCATGGCCATCGGCTTTGCCCCCTTCGCTCTGCAGATGGCCGCCAGTGTCCAGCAGGTTATCCTCAATCAGACCCTGGTAGCCTATAGCGGTGATCTGGCCCTGGCTGCCATCGGTATCGTGACTGCGGTAGCCACCCTGCTGTTCATGCCGGTGCTGGGGGTATCGCAAGGAGCCCAGCCCATCATCGGCTTCAATTATGGCGCCGGCCAGTACGGGCGGGTCAAGGAGACCTATAGGAAGGCGGTCTTGGCGGCGACCGGCATCTCCATGGCCGGCTACATCGCGGTGCGGCTGTGGCCGGAACAACTGGTGGGCCTTTTCAGTGAAGGTGACGCGGCCCTTACCGCCCTGACTGTCCATGCTATTGTGGTCTATATGGCGTTGATCGGGGTGATCGGTTTCCAGATCATCAGCGCCAACTATTTCCAGGCGGTTGGTAAGGCGCGTCAGGGGGCTATCCTC
>JAQVXF010000258.1 GCA_028709355.1 Syntrophomonas sp. | reverse complement strand
ATATATCGTCGAAAGGGAATTGGACAAGGTTTTTGTTGAGCGGCAGGCTAAAGGCGCTGCCGCCATTGTAATGGATCCCAAGAGCGGAGAGATCCTGGCTATGACCTCGCGCCCCACCTTTGATCCCAACAATTATGGTGCGGTCCCCGCCGACAACCGGCGCAACTTCGCTATAAATGACAGCTATGAGCCTGGCTCCACCATGAAGATAACCACCGCGGCGATGGCTTTGGAGGAGAATCTGGTCAACCGGGCCACCCCATTTTACTGTTCCGGTTCCATCACCGTCGGCAAAGAGACCATCGGTTGTCCTAATCACAAGGCCCACGGCGATCAGACTTTTGCCCAGATAGTGGAAAACTCCTGTAATGTTGGTTTTATAAAAGTTGGTCTGGAACTGGGTCTGGAAAACTACTTCAAATATCTGCAGGCCTTTGGCTTTGGCCAACCGACTGGCATCGACCTACCCGGTGAAGCCACCGGAATTTTGGTCAACCAGGCCCGTGCCAAACAGATTGATTTGGCTACCATGGCTATGGGGCAGGCTAATGCAGTCACCGCCATGCAGTTGACTTCGGCCGTCTCGGCGGTGGCCAACGGCGGAAAATTAATGAAGCCCCATCTGCTGAAACAGGTTTTGGACGGTGAGGGGAATATAACCAAGACATACGAACCGGAAATGGTAAGACAGGTTATTTCCGAATCCGCCGCCAAGGAACTCTGTTATATCCTGGAGGGTGAGGTCACCAACGGTACCGGCCGCAATGCCTACATAGAGGGATATCATGTGGGAGGCAAAACTGGCACAGCCCAAAAGATAGCCCCGGGAGGAGGCTATATGGCTGATGAATATGTGGTCTCCTTCATCGGAGTGGCACCTTCGGATAATCCTCGCCTGGTAGTTATGGTGGTGGTAGACGCACCCCAGGGGTATCCCTACTACGGGGGCTGGGTGGCAGCCCCGGCAGCCAGACAAATTCTCGATGAATCACTGCGATACCTCGAGGTGCCTCTAAGAAAGGCAGATGGGGCAGTTACCGCCCAAAATGAGGAACGGGTAATGGTTCCCGATGTGATCAATCTGCATCTTGGGGAAGCCAGATCGCTCATAGTCGCCCAGGGTTTATCGGCCAAGGAGGCCGGGGAGGGCAACTTGGTCTGGCAGCAAAACCCCAGAGCCGGGAGTAAATTGGCCAAGGGATCCGAGGTGATAATCAGCCTGTCGCCGTTCGATAAGAATGGGCCCGGTGGGGAAATCATCGTTCCTGACCTGAGTGCCAAATCAATGAAGGAAGTGGCCCGCATTCTGGCTGAGTTGGGACTGCACCTGATTCCCGAGGGGCATGGCCTATCCAGCCAACAGTCGCCCGCACCAGGAAAGGTGGTTACCAGTGGCTCGACTATAAAGGTTATATTTCAACCCCTGGAATGAACGGAGACATCAATCGAATCAGATGGAGAAAGGGGGATCGGCCATGAGATTAGGTTCCGTCCTTATGGATTTGGATTATAAGTTGATAAGTGGATCATTGGACCAGGAAGTGAAGGGAATTAGTTTTGACTCCCGCCAGACCAAACCCGGCGATTTATTTATCTGCGTCTCCGGATTGAAGCAGGATGGTCATGATTACGCCCAGCAAGCAGTTGAGCGCGGTGCGGTAGCTTTGCTGGTCGAAAGAAAGGTTGGGATTACCCCTGGAATCGCGGTGGTCCAAGTTCCCGACAGCCGCCTGGCGATGCCGGCGGCGGCCGCCAATTTCTATGCAAAACCGTCCACCTACCTGAAACTGGTGGGTGTAACCGGGACCAATGGCAAAACCACTACCACCCATCTGATAAAGGCCATCCTGGAAGAGGCGGGCCATAAAACGGGGCTGATGGGAACCTTATATGCACGCATCGGGGATTACCAGAAGGTATTCAGTAACACCACCCCTGAATCGGTGGACATAGAGGAATTCCTGGCCAGGGTCCGAAAAGAATCCGGCCTCTACGCAGTGATGGAGGTATCATCACATGCTCTGGACCTGGGTCGGGTGGAAAAGTTGAATTTCTATTGCGCGGTTTTCACCAATCTCACCCAGGACCACCTGGATTATCACGGCAGTATGGATAGCTACAAACATTCCAAATTGCGGTTGTTCAAGAATTTGGATCATACTCAGGGTCATTTTGCAGTGATCAATGCCGACGATGCGGCTGCAACTGATTTTGTGAAGGCCAGCGCCGGCAGATGCATCACCTACGGAATCCAGGAGGAGGCCGCCGTAAGGGCGGTGGATATTCAATTCAGCCTGAAGGGCAGTCATTTCATGGTCGTCTACCAGGAACACAAGTTCAGGGTCGAGATGAAAATGATCGGGCGTTTCAGTGTCTACAACGCCTTGGCCGCTATAGCTTTTGCCTTGAAAGAGGGGATAAGCCAGGATATCATTGTAAGAGCCTTGGGCACAGTTACCGGGGTGGCGGGACGCTTCGAACAAGTCGATTGCGGTCAGGACTTCACCGTGATTGTTGACTATGCCCATACCCCGGATGGTTTGGAAAATATCCTCAAAACGGCTCGGGAAGTATTGGAAAACCGGTTGATAACCGTGTTCGGCTGCGGCGGAGACCGCGACCGGACTAAAAGGCCCCTGATGGGCCGGATAGCCGCCCAATACAGTGATTTTTGTATAGTTACTTCCGACAATCCGCGCACGGAAGAGCCGGAGGCGATCATCGATGACATAATCCCCGGCTTGCAAGAAGTGGAAAACTCACACTACGCCAAGATAATCGACAGGCGCGAAGCAATCCACCAGGCTA
>JAQVXF010000257.1 GCA_028709355.1 Syntrophomonas sp. | reverse complement strand
GGGAGACGCCCCGGATCGTCAGCCAGAAGGATCTGCCCGCGGTGGCCGATTTGAAGCAGTTGGCAGTGCGAGCCGGTATCGATGGGGTGATAGTCAATGACTTGGGCAGCCTGAGAATGTTCCAGGATGCTGAAGCCGAGATCTGGGCCGGGTACGGGCTCAACATCTTCAATCCAGCCGCGGCGCAATTCCTCTCCAGCCATCGGGTCAGCCGGATCACCGCCTCCCTGGAACTGAGCCGCCCCGAATTGCAAACGCTGCTGCAGAGCGGTTTGGCAGCAGAAGTTATGGTGCAGGGTCCCCTGCCCTGCATGGTGAGTGACTACTGTATGATCCGAGCGGCCCGGCCCGGAGAAGCTGACCAATGCCCCGGCTACTGTATGGGGGATGATTATCGCCTGCGTGATCAAGAGGGGCAGGCGTATCGGATAATCAGTGATGCTCAATGCCGCACCTATTTATATGCCCCGTACGAACTATGCTTAATGCCCTTCTTACCCCAACTGGCCGCTATGGGGGCCAGATCAGTGCGGATAGACGGGCAGTTTTATAGTCCCCGGCAGCTGCGCGAAATTGTGGTCAACTACCAGCAGGCCTTGGCCAGCCTGGTCGCCGGTGGGCCGACACCAGGATTGAATGCTAATATGGCCGCCCTGTGCCCAACCGGTCTGACCGCAGGTGCCTACTTGTCCAACCCGGCCGCCAATATTGGCACCGCATAACATAGGAAAAGGTGGGAGAATGATGATTACCGGCATGGAGATCAGGCACCACGAGTTTTCCAAGGCCTTCAGGGGGTATGACCAGCGCCAGGTGGTTGAGTTCATCGACCAGGTGGCCCTGGACTATGAGAATCTCTATAGTGAAAACGCCCAGCTGAAGGAGACAATCCAGAGACATCTTCTCGAACTGGACAAATACCGCAAGCTGGAGGCAACTATGAACAACAGCCTCATCCTGGCCCAGCAGACCGCCGAAGAAGTCAAATTGAATGCGCGCCAGGAGGCCAGCCGGATCCTGGAGGACGCCAAACGTTCCATCGCCGACATGATGACCGCCTATCAGGAATTGGTCAAACAGATTAATGTCTTCAACCTGGAGCTCAAAGCACAGCTGCAGGTGGAATTGGAACTGGTGGAGCAACACCTGAAGAAGAATCAGGATTTGGGAGATTTCTTCACCAAGCCTGACATACAGGAACTGCTGAGCCGTCTCAGCACCATGCGACTGGAAGCGGCGGAGTGATGTTGCGCCTGACGGAGAGTGATGGCGGGGTGCGTTTGGAGATTAAGGTACAGCCCCGTTCCTCCCGCAACCAGATCGTGGGGGAGCAGAATGGCGCTCTGAAGATAAAGCTTACTGCCCCCCCGGTGGACGGGGAAGCCAATGCCGCCCTGATTCAATTTCTTGCCGCCTGCCTGAAGGTCCCCCGCAAAGACATCATCCTGGTCAAGGGTGATGCGTCCCGCCTGAAAATCGTCGAAATAGCCGGGCTCAGCCGGTCTCAACTGCTCGATCGACTCGAAATCAGTGCCTCTTCTTAAGCAGAATAGCCAGCAGCATGGCGGCCAGGATTAGAGCCGCCCCGATTTGGGCTTGGCGGGATAGCCGTTCCCCCGCCCACAAGTACCCGGCCAGGGCAGCGAAAACCGGCTCCGAAGCCAGCACCACCGCAAAATCAGTAGGAGTGCTGAAGCGCTGCAGGTAATTCTGAGCCAGGAAAGCCAAAGCGGTGGCGAACACGGCGGTGATCACAATTGCGAGCAGGGCGTTGAAGGTGAAATGGCTCGGCCAGGGCTCGCAGGTCAGCCCCAATCCCAGGCAGACCAGACCCACGAAAAGGACCTGAACTCCAGTGATGGCCATGGCATTGTGCCGATGGGAATGGCGGTCGACGTAGATGATGTGCAGGGCGAAGCCAAAGGCCCCGATCAACACCAGGAAATCACCATAAGCCAGGTTAAATGAACCCCAGGGCACCGACAGCAGAAATAGTCCGATGGTGGCCAGCAAGACGATGAATATGGTGCGGGGAGCAGGTCGCTCCCGATTCAACAAGGCGTAGATTATCGGCACCAGTACCACCGATACCCCAGTGATGAAACCAGCGTTGGAGGAAGTGGTCGCTTTGAGGCCCAGGGTCTGAAAGATATAGCCGATAAACAGGAAAAGGCCCAGCAGGGAGCCGGTTTTTAGGGTAGAGAGGTTCATCTTGAACATGTCCCGGTGGGAAAGGGCTATCAAAACCAGGAAAGCCAGGATGAACCGGAGTCCGACAAACAGGAAGGGGCCGATATCGGCCAGGGCATTTTTGACGATAACGAAGGTAGCTCCCCAAACGAAAGACACCCCCAGCATGGTGAGGTCGGCCTTGGTGCGCATACTGAAATTCCGATTCATCCAGCATCATTCCTTATCTGCATCGATTGGGGAGGCAATCCCATCACAATACCATAACAGTATAGAAATATTTATTCAAGCCGGCTCCCGGCATGGATGGGTAGAACAGAGACGGTTGGTTAACATGTCAGCCACCGATATTCCTTGTTGATTCAAAAAGCTACCGTTATAATAGAATAGATAAAAATATACATAAAGGAGAGTGGGATGATTGAAGAAAGGTCTCAAGTTGTTGTTGGTCAGCATGCTGATCATGGGATTGGCGTTAGCCGTGGTGGGATGCGCTCAGAAGGCACCTACCAATAATGCCGGTACCCAGCCCCCCGCCGCTGCCCCCAAACCGGTCCTGACCGTTGGTTCAGAGACCACCTATCCCCCGATGGAATTCACCAAGGATGGCCAATATGTT
>JAQVXF010000256.1 GCA_028709355.1 Syntrophomonas sp. | reverse complement strand
CTGCCACTTGGCGGAAATTTAGAACGCGCCGTGTTTATAGCTACCATGAATGCTGTGCTCAGATATCTGGGCAAGATCGAAAAGACTGTTCACTGCAAAGATGATGGCCCCAAGAGATGCGCAGCCTGCCTGGCGGAGTGGATAACCGGGCAAGGTTGCGACATGATCGGGCTTGTGGGCCTGCAGCCTGCGCTTCTGGAAGCCCTGGTTAAAACCCTGGGTTCAGAGAGGGTGATGACCTCGGATCTAACAGAGTCCGGATCGGTGCGCTGCGATGTAAAAGTGCTGGACGGCATGGATTCGTCGCAAATATTCGAGCGTTGCCAACTGGTTTTGATGACGGGATCTGCTCTTGTAAATGGATCGATCAATGATCTCATGGAGAATGCAAATGGCCATGAAACAAGGGTGGTATTCTATGGGACCACCATCGCAGGAACTGCTTACCTTATAGGATTGGAGAGATGGTGTGCATGCTCTATGTGAATGCTCATGGAACCGTGAAGCTATGAAGGGGTTGAATAGATAGACATAGTGGCAGTGGACATATCCGGCCGGCATGAGGTGGAGGGCCGATATGAGATGGTCTGCGCTGCAGTCTCCGTCCGCATATCTCCCAACTTTTTAGAGAGGATAGGTTCGGTGAGTCTGACACATCGATGGGCCAGCTCTCTGGATATCAATCTCATCTCCGATATCATAATCGAGGCCTGCAATGGCCTTCCCGGGACCATAATTGCCGAATCGGGAGATCTGTATAACCTGGAGATCTGGAGGGTGAAAAGCATTCTGGGGAGGGACTTCAAGTATCCGCAGACCATAGCGGAGAGGACGGCTGTGGAGCTGGCCCATCACATCTCCCTGGCCGGACGAAGGCTTATCAGAGAAGGAAGAGATATGCAAGAGTGAGAATGATGCAATGAGAAGCGAGGATAAGACGGCGGTTCTGCTGGTCCGGGAGAGCCCTGGCCGGACTCCCGATCCCTATAAGATGACCGAGCTTTGCGGCCTGGCCCATGCAGCCGGATACCATGTCCTGGCGGAGATCAGCCAGCGCAGAGGCCGCGATCATCTCTTCCAGATGGGAAGGGGAAAGATCGGAGAGGCTTTGAGCTACCACCCAAACAAGCTCATCTTCTATAATCCGCTCAGCCCAAGCCAGGTTTATAACATCAGAAGCGAGTTTGGAGTCCAGGTGCTGGACCGCTTTAACCTCATCCTGGAGATATTTTCCCGCCGCGCTTCCACCCGGGAGGCCAAGCTGCAAGTGGAACTGGCCAGGCTCAGCTACGATGCCCCCCAGGTCAGAAACGCATTAGCTTTAAAGAAGCGTGGAGAGCAGCCGGGCTTTCGCGGGGCAGGAGCCTATGAGCAATCCATGTATCATGATATCCGGGGAAGGATGGCCAAGATCAGGGCTGAGCTCTCTGCCGTGGAGGACATGGGAGAGAGCCGCAGGCAGAGGAGGAGAGAGCAGGGCTTCGACCTGGTGGCCCTGGCCGGATACACCAATGCCGGCAAGTCCACCCTGCTCAATTCCCTTACCGGATCGGAGGTAAGGGCCCAGGACCAGCCTTTTACCACCCTCTCGCCCACCACCAGGGCTCTGGAGGTACTGGGAAGGAAGGTTCTCCTCACTGATACTGTGGGCTTCATCGACGATCTGCCCCACTTCCTGATCAAGGCCTTCCGATCCACTCTATCCGAGATCTCCGAGGCGGACCTGGTGCTGCTGGTGGCGGACATCAGCGACCCCATGCCGCTGCTCCGGCGCAAGCTGATAGCCTCTCACAAGGCACTATGGGACTGCGATGTGGCCTCGCCCATAGTCACCGTCTTGAACAAGGCCGACCGGCTGGATGAAAGAGAGGCAGAAGATAAGGCCGAGATGGTCATTGATCTTGCTCCTCATCCCGTCCTGGCATCGGCGGTTACCGGCCGGGGCCTGGGTCTATTGGAGGAATGCCTTTCCCAGCGTCTGCAGCCCCTACCGGAGCATGAGATCCGATTGCCTTACACCTCTCAGGGGCTATCCCAGCTATCCAGGCTTTACCAGAGCACCGAGCTGGTTGGGGTGAGATACGAGGAGGAGCTGATTGTGCGGCTGCGGGGCAAGAAAGAGTCTTTGGCCAGAGCAGGCCTGGATAGATCTCTTCTGGAATGATGTGAATTGCCTGAAATTTTAAGGGACCACTTTCAGCTTAAGGAGACCATTGTCACCATTCTGGCCCGGAAGGCCGGGCATATAGATGCAGCCAAGAGGGCTATCAGAAAACAGAGAGACTGCCTTGAGGATTTCATAAGGCGCGACCCATTCTTTCAAATAACTCTGGAGCCCTATGATCCAAGAGAGTATCAGGCTCCGGCCATAGTCAGGCAGATGATAAAGAGCAGCGCCGCCTTTGGAATCGGCCCAATGGCGGCTGTCGCCGGAGCCATAGCCGGATATGCGGTGGCGGCCATGATGGAGGAGGGGGCAACCTATGCTGTGGTGGACAACGGTGGAGACATCTGCATCCTCAACGACCATCCCATAATTGTAGGAATTTACGCCGGAAGCTCTCCCATCAAAGACCTGGCCTTTGAGATCTCGCCGAGGAAGGTGCCTCTGGGCATCTGCACCAGCTCCGGGACGGTAGGACCTTCCATCTCATTTGGCTGGGCTGATGCAGCGTTGGTGGTATCCCAGGATGTGGTGCTGGCGGACGCAGCGGCGACGGCACTGGGAAATGCAGTAACTGCGGATGGCCCATTAAAAGAGTGCTTTGCGGCCATAGACCGGCCGGGAATTGATGGCGCTCTGGTGGTGCGGGGCGGCGAGATGGCG
>JAQVXF010000018.1 GCA_028709355.1 Syntrophomonas sp. | reverse complement strand
TGATATCACCGACCGCAAAGAGATGGAGGAATGGCTGCGCTACCTCAATCTGCATGACAAACCGACCGGACTGTATAATCGCAATTACTTCGAAGAAGAAATGGAACGGATGCAAAGTGGCCGCTTCGATCCGGTAGGCATAGTGGTCTGCGATGTGGATGGATTAAAACTGGTCAACGATCATCTTGGCCATCAGGCGGGGGATGAATTGCTGGCCGCGGTGGCCAACATCCTGTCCCGCAGTTTCCGGTCCAGCGATGTGGTGGCCCGCATCGGCGGGGACGAGTTCGCCATCCTATTACCTCAGTGTGTACCGGAAGCAGTAGACACCGCCGTCCAAAGGATTCGGGAACAGGTAGCCAATTCGCGTCACAGGACTCCACCGGTGCCCATAAGCCTGTCCCTGGGCTGGGCAGTCAAGACCAACGCCCATGAAAATATGGAGGAAGTATTCAGAGAGGCTGACAACCGCATGTACCGAGAAAAACCTCACAACCGGGAGAAGTTCAGAGAGTTCTTCAGCCAGAATTTCATTCGCCTTGACTCCCTCTAGGGTTTGGTGTCGGCGGAAGCACTCGCCGAAGCTTGCTCAACCAACTCCACAGCGGGATCCGCCAACAAAGTCCAATAATTGTCATAGGTGACCATGCCCGGCCTTGCTCCGCCGGGCTTTTTCACGTTGGAGCGGAAGGTGTAGTCGACCGGTACTTTAGCCGCCGTCGAGGCCTGGCTGAAGCGGGCGGCCAGACCGGCCGCCTCTTCAAGGGTGCGGTCCGGGACCTGGTCGATGGAGGTGATGTGAGGCGGCAGGCTGATAATGACATGACTGCCGGGAATCCTTTGGGTATGCAGCCAGAGGTCGGTGCGCTTGGATTCCTTCAAAGTCAGCCGGTCATTCTGGAGATTGTTGCGGCCGACCCGGATGGTCAAGCTATCGGAGGACAAGAATTGGCGCGGGGTGCTGCGGCGGGCCTGCTTCTTGCTCCGGGCAGAAGCAGCCCGCAAGTATTTTTCTTTTTCCAGTTCTTCGATTATCTCCTCGATCTCGGCAGGACTTTCGGCTTGCTTGACCGCCACCAGTACTGATTCGAGGTAGTCGATGCCATCTTGGGTCTCCTTCATCATCCTCACCAAGTGCCGCTTGGCCCCTTGGGCTTTGTTGTATATTTTGAAGAAGCGTTGGGCATTTTGGATCGGGGTATAGCGTACATCCAGGGGTAGACTGATATCCTCACCGGTTATAAAATCGGGTACCACGGCAGCAGCGTCTCCCTTTTTGAAGCGATGGGCATAAGAAGTCAATAATTCACCCCAGGTTTTGTAGAGGTCTTTTTGGCCCGCCTGGCTTAGGTCGCCTTCCTGCAGAAATTTCTTGCGGTAAGCCTTCTGCAGGTGTTCATTGATCTTGCGGGCCAGGTTGTCCTGCAGTGACTGCAGTTTCAACTGGGCCAGCTTCTGGCTGAAAAAGGCATCATAAGCATCATTGGCACTGGGGAAGGATTTCAATCGGTCCGACTCGTTACCTGCCCGGAAAAAGTAGGGGGCAAATTCGATGGGAATTAATTTCTTATATTGCACCGTAGGCTGGATGAGGCCTTGATCGATGCTGTCAATGAGATCCCTGGTCGCCTGGAAAAGCCTGGTCATTTCAAATTCACCGCACTCGCCCACTGCGATCCCGGAGGGCAGCCCGGCTGTGTCACATATCTGCCCGGCGCTGAAGGAACTCAACCCGGTATAAATGTTGAACAGAGCAGCAGCCGCATCGAGATTTTCATCCTGTTGATACAAAGCGGCTGCAAAAGATTCGAAATCGGCGGACAAAGGTTCCAATTTTCCCTGCGACGGGGGCAGGAGATATTCACGCCCCGGCATGACCTCGCGATAGGAACTCATCTCACTGTTGATCCTCTTGATGGCATCCAAGACCAAGTTGGTAGCGGGATTGACCAGGATTATATTAGAATGCCGGCCCATGAATTCACAGACCAGGTACTTGTCCTGCCATTCGCGGAAGTCATTCATGGCCTCGATCCGGATCTGGATGATCCTTTCCATCCCTAACTGCTTGATCTCCTTGATCTTGCCGCCTTCCAGGTACTTGCGCAGCAGCATGCAGAAGGAAGGCGGATGGGTCGGATTGGGTTTGCGCTGCTCGGTTAGATGGATGCGTGCCCATTTGGGATTGGCCGAGATGAGCAATCGCATGGTTCCACCCTGGGTGGGGCGGATGGAGAAAACCAGTTCATCCTTTTCCGGTTGATAGACTTTGTCGATACGGGCGTCTTTTAGGCGTTCGTCCAGCTCTCGGCTTATGGCACGGACGGCCAGGCCGTCAAAAGGCATATTTGTTCACCTCAGCTCTATTTACCGCCACCATTATACTATAGAAAAGCCCGCTTGACAGCAGGGCGGTTTTCTTGACTACACCCCCAAAATGTATAAGAATGATTTTGAAGTTATGAGGAGGTGGGGAAATGGCGGCAAACATCAAGGTCCTGATATCGGGAGCTTTGGGTAAAATGGGCCTGGAGACAACCCGGGCAGTTCAACAGGATGAAGTTTTAGAACTGGTAGGCTTGGTAGATAGCGGTGCCGGGATCATGCCAGATGTTGGAGGCACACGAACAATGGCGCATCCAGTAACCCATGACCTGGAAGAATGGCTTGAGAACAACCAGGCTGACGTAATGATCGACTTTACCAGTCCCCAATCCGTCTTCAAAAACACCAGCCTGGCCCTGCAGCACGGTATAAATTGTGTCGTTGGCACCACTGGACTAAACGAAGCAGAATTGGCACAACTGGACGAATTAGCCCAGGACCATAAAGTCGGGGTAGCGGTGATACCCAATTTTGCCATCGGAGCGGTGTTGATGATGAAGATGGCTCAGGAAGCTGCCCTTTACTTTCCTGATGTAGAGATTATCGAGCTGCACCATGACCAGAAGTTGGATGCCCCTTCAGGGACGGCTATCAAGACCGCCGAGATGATCAACCAGCGGCGGCAGCGGCGACCGCTTCAGAACCACCGGGAATTCGAGAAGCTCCCCGGAGCCCGGGGCGGAGAACTGGATGGGATTAGGATCCATAGTGTTCGGCTGCCTGGTTTCGTAGCCCACCAGGAGGTGATCTTTGGTGGGATCGGACAGAGTCTGCATATCCGTCATGATTCCATCGACCGGGTTGGGTTCATGCCCGGAGTGGTGATGACAGTCAAGAGAATCATCGGCATCAAGGGTTTGGTCTACGGTTTGGAAAAACTATTATAGACCACTTGAGGCATCAATATGATTGGGTACCAGCCCTGGTCATCCCCAAAACCCACTTTGGCCGGGCTGATTGTAGATGATTCGGCCATTATGTTAGAATGGGAAAGCATAATCATAAATAAAGCCAAGTGCAGGAGGTAGTAACGTGGCTAACGCAGTAACATTGGCAGTAGTTGGAGCTACGGGTGCAGTCGGACAGGAGATGCTCAAAATCTTGGAGGAAAGGGATTTTCCCGCCGGAGAACTGTTATGCTTGGCCGATCCCAGTGAGGCCGGCAGCACACTCAAGTTCAAGGGTCAGACCATAACCGTGGGCATCGCCGATGCACAAGCCTTCAAACAATCAGACTTGGCTCTGTTTGCGGTAGGAACCGAGGTGAGCCGATCGCTGGCCCCGGTAGCTGCCGCCAACGGCTGCGTGGTCATCGACAACAGCTATGCGTTTCGGCTTGATCGAGAGGTCCCGCTGGTAGTTCCTGAGGTAAACGCCGGGGCCATAGCGGCCCATAAAGGTATCATTGCCAACCCCAACTGCTCCACCATTATAATGGTGGTAGCCATCAATCCCATCCACTTGGCCGCTGGGATCAAACGGGTAGTGGTATCAACCTACCAGGCCGTCTCTGGGGCGGGCAAGGCGGGCCTGGACGAGCTCGATAGACAGTCCCGGGACTATCTGGGCGATGTTCAGGTGATACCCCAAGTTTTCCAGCACCAGATCGCCTTCAACCTGATTCCTCATATCGACGACTTTGTTGAGGACGACTATACCCGGGAAGAGATGAAGATGGTCTGGGAGACCCGCAAAATTATGTGTATCCCGGATTTAAGAGTGGCGCCGACAGCGGTTCGAGTTCCGGTTTTCCGCAGTCATTCTGAATCCATCAATATAGAGACCGAAAGATCGCTGGGGGTTGCTGAAGCTCGCCAGATACTGCGCTCTGCCCCGGGAGTGGTGGTCCTGGACGACCCTGCTGCCAATATCTATCCCATGCCGCTCTATACCTCCAATCGGGATGAGGTATTTGTGGGCCGGATCCGGAAAGACATTTCTATCGACAATGGCCTGGCCATGTGGGTAGCGGCAGACCAGATCCGCAAAGGGGCAGCCACCAATGCCATCCAGATCGCCGAGATAGTGGTCGCTCAAAACCTATATTAGGAAGTGAACCTGGTGAAGATTTTGGTTCAGAAGTTTGGTGGGACATCACTGGCTACCAATGAATTAAGATCTAGGGTGTGTGCTCTGGTAGCCGATGCCAAATCGGCAGGTTATGCACCAGTCGTGGTAGTTTCCGCCATGGGCCGCGAAAACGCTGCCTATGCCACTGATACCCTGCTCAACCTGGTCAAACAAGTCAATCCCGAACCCTTGCCGCGGGAACTGGATATCCTGTTGGCTTGTGGGGAAACCATCTGCGGGGTGCTGCTGGCCAACCAGTTGACCGCCCAAGGGATGCCGGCCACTTTTCTCAACGGTGAGCAGGCGGGGATAGTGACTGATGGCAATTTCGGCGATGCCCACATCCGCTGTGTCAAGCCCCAGAAGATCATGGAGTGCCTGGAGCAGGGTCTGGTAGCAGTAGTGGCGGGATTCCAGGGCAGAAGTGACAGTGGTGACCTGACTACCCTGGGCCGAGGGGGCAGCGATACTACTGCGGCAGCTCTGGGAGTGGCCTTAAACGCAGAATACATAGATATCTACACCGATGTCGAAGGAGTCATGACCGCCGATCCGCGCATCGTGGACAATGCTCGCCTGCTCGATTCCATAAACTATAATGAGATCTGCCAACTAGCCCGGGACGGGGCCAAAGTGGTCCACCCCCGGGCTATAGAGATAGCCATGCAGAAGGGTACCCCCCTGCGCATCCGTTCTACGTTCATGGATTCGCCCGGTACTTTTGTATCTAACCAGATCTACAACATCACGGAGCCGGTCAAAATCATCAGTGATCGTCTGATCACCGGTATCACCTATACTTCCAACGTAGTGCAGATCAAAGTGCAGCCGAGCAACAGCGAACCAGCGGAGCGGACCGACCTGGTGGTATTCAGGGCGATGGCCGAAGCCGGTATAAGCGTCGACTTCATCACCGTGCAGCCGTCATCGATCATGTTCACCGTCAGCCGGGAGAAGGCACATCGGGCAGAAATATTATTGAAGGAACTGGGATTAGCCCCGGACATGGAGTTCAATTGCGCCAAGGTGGCGGTGGTAGGGGCGGCCATGACCGGAATCCCGGGGATCATGTTCAAAGTGGTGGAGGCCCTGGACGAAAGGGATATCGATATTCTGCAAGCCGGCGACTCTTACACCAATATATGGTGTCTGGTACGGCAAGAAGATATGAAAAAAGCAGTACAGGCATTGCACGACAAATTCGAGTTGGGGAATTATTAGCAAAAAAGGATGGGGAAGATGATATGAACTTCAGAATGTTTACGGCTATGGTGACCCCCTATGACAGTGAACTGCAGGTGAATTATGACAAAGCGGCCGAATTAGCCCATTACCTGGTCGAAAAGGGCAGCGATGGCATTGTGGTCAGCGGTACTACCGGGGAATCCCCGGTACTCAGCAAAGCCGAAAAGCTGCAGCTGTTCACCCAGGTCAAAGCTGCCGTGGGTGATCAGGCTGAGGTTTGGGCGGGCACCGGTTCGTACAATACCCAGGAAACCATCCAACTCAGCCGCGAGGCGGAAAAATTGGGGATGGATGGCCTGCTGCTGGTGGTACCCTATTACAACAAGCCGTCCCAGGAGGGCCTGTACCGCCATTATGAAGCAGTAGCGAAGAGTGTCTCCCTGCCCATCATGCTCTACAATATACCCAGCCGCACCGGGATCAACATGCTGCCGGACACAGTGGCCCGCCTGGCCGCACTGGACAACGTAGTAGCTCTAAAAGAATCAACCGGGATAATGGACCAGATGTCCCTGTTGAAGAACCTGCTGCCAGACCGTATGGCTATATATTCCGGGGACGACTCCCAGACTCTGCCCATGCTGGCGTTGGGAGGCCAGGGGGTGGTAAGCATTGCTTCCCATCTGATCGGTCCACAGATCAAACAGATGATGATGGCCTTCGGCCAGGGGGATATCCAAGCCGCCCAAGCGCTGCACAACCAGTTGTTTGGCATGTTTAAGGGACTATTCATCACCACCAACCCGGTCCCGGTCAAACAAGCTCTGAATCTGCTGGGTATGGAAGTAGGGGGCGTACGACTGCCCATGTGCGCTGCCAATGAAAGCGAGATCGCTGAATTGAAACAGTTACTGGCCAGTTACCAACTCCTTTAGTAAATCTGCTCCTGGTACAATCCGGAGCTAAATCACCGCGCAGCCGGTCCCCAGTCGACCAGCTGCGCTCCTATTTTCTGACCTTCGGGCTCACCTGCCTGTCGGGTCGATGCCTGGCCCCAGGGCTTATCGCCGAGAAGAGTCTCAGCTTGATATATTGGTGGTGCCATCAGTTGAATCTTCTCCCTGGTATAGTCTATAATTATCAAGACGGATAACGAGCGGATTTTTACTGTCACTAATTTAATATAACGGAGGTGTTTGGGTGCCTGATGATGCACGGCTGAACATAATTCCCCTGGGCGGTATGGGGGAAATCGGCAAAAACATGATGGCAATCAGATACCAGGATACTATTGTAGTCATCGATTGCGGCCTCATGTTCCCTGAGGACGAATTGCTGGGTATCGATGTAGTCATTCCTGATATTTCTTATCTGATTGAAAACAAAGAGAAGGTAAAAGCTATCCTCTTGACCCACGGTCATGAAGACCATGTAGGGGCGTTACCCTTTGTTCTTAAAGAGATCAATCCCCCTCTCTACGGCAGCAAGCTGACCTTGGGCATCGTGGAAGGCAAACTTAAAGAGAGCAACCTCAGCAATGCCAGGTTGAATATAGTCCGTCCCCGCGATATCATCAAAATCGACCAATTGGAGATCGAATTTTTCCGGGTCAGCCACAGCATACCTGATGCATTGGGGATAGCCATCCACACTCCCCTGGGTATCATTTTTCACACGGGTGATTTCAAGATTGACCAGACTCCTGTGGATGGGCAAGTCATCGATTTTCGCAAGATGGCGGAGCTGGGCGAAAAAGGCGTGCTGGTAATGTTGAGCGACAGCACCAATGCCGACCGGCCCGGATTCACGCCATCCGAAAAAGTAGTAGGACGGACTTTCGACGAACTATTTGGGCGGTGCGAAGGGCGGATAATTGTCACCACCTTCGCCTCCAATGTACATCGGGTCCAGCAGGTGATCGATACCGCGGTTCGGTATGACCGCAAGGTTGCGATAGTGGGCCGCAGCATGGTCAATAATGTTCGGATATCCGCCCAGTTGGGCTATATCAACATTCCTGACAACACCCTGATCGAGTTGGAGGAGATAAACCGATATCCGCCCGAGAAACTGGTCATCGCCACCACCGGCTCCCAAGGGGAACCCATGTCGGCCTTGACCAGGATGGCGACCGCCGATCATCGCTGGGTAGGCATCAACAGTGGCGACACAGTCATCATCGCGGCTACTCCGGTCCCCGGCAATGAGAAAATGGTGTCCCGCACCATCGACCTCCTATTCAAGCAAGGGGCTGAGGTCATCTATGAACGGGAGATGGGGGTACACGTGTCCGGGCATGCTTCCCAGGAGGAATTGAAACTGGTCCTGAACCTTATCAAACCTCGTTACTTCATACCAGTCCACGGTGAAAGCCGCCACCTGGTCAAACACGCCAAGATCGCTGCCAGCCTGGGAATTCCTCAATCCCGGATCTTCCCGATGGAAAACGGTCAGATCTTGGAGATCACCAAAAAGAAAGCCCAGCTAGCAGGCAAGGTGACTGCCGGCAAGATCCTGGTGGACGGACTGGGAGTGGGGGATGTGGGTAATATTGTTCTGCGGGATCGGCGTCAATTATCCCAGGATGGTATCATGATCGTGGTGGTTTCGATCAACAAGGAAACCGGCGAGATCGTGTCCGGCCCGGATATTGTGACCCGCGGCTTTGTCTACGTGCGGGAGTCGGAACAGCTTATTGAGAACTCCCGGCTCAAGGTCCGGGAAGCCATGGAACAATCAGCCCGCAAGAATATTACCGAATGGGCGGTCATCAAATCACAGATCCGCGATAAACTGGGCAAGCACCTGTACGAGGTTACCGGGAGACGTCCAATGATAATGCCGATAATAATGGAAATCTAGCTACAGGTAGGAAGTCTGTAAAATCCCGGGCCTGATCATCCCTCGCTGTGCACAGCGGGGGATTTTTGGTTGCCACCGGTTAGGTCGGGGCGACTCGGTAGCCAGCAGTTGATCAAGCCTGGTAGGAGAATACGGTCACATTGGGCACCAGGCCCCCATAAATAGTAATCATCCGCAACCAGCTGTGCTATAATTACAAAAGTATTTATGGGGGAGGCCATCCACGTTGACTATTCTACAGGCACTTTTTCTGGGCATGCTGCAGGGATTGACTGAATTCCTGCCAGTCAGCAGTTCCGGTCACCTGGTCATCTTTCAGCATCTATTCGGCATCGGCGAAGGGGCGTTGGCCTTTGATGTGATGCTCCACCTGGGTACCCTGCTGGCAGTATTTATTGCCTTCTGGGACGATATTGCCGCCATCTTGAAACAACCTTTTTCGCGACTCACCTACCTTATCATAGTGGGGTGCATTCCGGCCGGACTGATGGGGTTCTTTCTCCAACCCTATTTCGAAAAGGCTTTTGAATCATTGTTGGTAGTCGGGATCGGCTTGCTGTTCACTGGGATGATGCTCATAATCTCGGAAAGGGTGGCAGACAATTCTTTAAGCTTAAAAGAAGTGCGGGAGACCACCTACCGGGATGCCCTTTTTATTGGGCTATTGCAGGGCATCGCCATAATCCCGGGAATATCCCGTTCCGGTTCCACCATCGCTGGCGGTCTGTTGGCCGGTCTGGACCGTACCTTCGCGGCCCGCTACTCCTTCCTGGTGGCCATCCCGGTCATCTTGGGGGCAGGTTTGGTGCACCTGAAAGACCTGTCTGCAGAAGGGATCAGCGGCAGCATCATTCCCTACCTGGTAGGCCCATTGACCGCAGCTCTGTTTGGATTCATAGCCATTAAGATAGTCATGAACCTTGTTCGGGACGGTCGTCTGTCGGTGTTTGCCTGGTACTGTTGGGGGGTAGGGACGCTGACAATCCTGGCCCATTTCCTGGTGTAGACCAACCCCACCTCCACCTTAATGGCGCGTTACCGACCTGGAGATCCGGGTGCCTCTTCCTAGTATTGGCGACCACGGTCTTGGCATAATCCCCACGACCGGCAGGCAGCAATTCAGTTAAAGGGTGAAAAATATGGCCGGGAAAAGAATCAGGCGGGTAACCAAACTGCCAGTCGAAAAAGAGAAATCGTCAGAAAAGGAGCTGTTGCATACTCCTTTTCGGGCTGAGATAGTCTCCGCCATATTGTTCATGCTGGCGGTCTTCATGCTGATCGCCCTTAATAATACTGAAGGCATCGCCAGTGACCTGCAGTTCATCGGAGTGCTGGGCACATACCTCTCCTGGCTGCTGACCGCCTTATTCGGGGTCGTGGCCTTGATCGCCCCTCTACTTTTGTTCTGCTGGTCCATCCACTTGGCTGTTGTCAAGCGATGGTGGTCCATCCGCATGTGGGGCCTGATCATCCTGACCTTCTCCATCCTGATATATGTAAGCATCTTCCAGGTGCCCATGGGTTTGAATCCATGGGAGGCCTCCCTGAAGGGCATGGGCGGCGGCTACCTCGGGGGGGGATTGGGCTACCTGACCTATAGATTGCTGGGCCGTCTGGGGGCGGCAGTATTTCTGGTGCTCTGCTTTTTACTGGCGCTGGTGATGATCATCGAGAAATCGCCTTCGGAAATAGTAGTCATACTCTGGAAGCGGCTCCAGGAGTTTAAAGATCACGTCTCTGAAGTGATGTTCTATAACCAGGAACCGATTACCCCAGCGCCATCCACTCCTTCACTGGTTGGTGATGCGGTTATCATCAATGGAGAAATCCGGCCTGGGGTCAGCGAGGACGATTCAGTGTCGGTCAGTCGCCCTATCCCGGAAAGAGTAGTCAAGGAGGTGCCGGTTATCAAAAGTCCGGCGGCCCGCCCGGCGGAACAGCCTATTCACCATAAGGAGGCGGCCAGCAGCTATGTCAGGCCCGCTATCGAAATGCTGACCGCGGTGGAAAGTGACCGTTCTATCGACAAAAAGAACATAAAAGACAGTATCACCGTCTTGGAGGATACCTTCACTAGTTTCGGGGTGAGTGTCAAAGTCAATCAGGTCAGCTGCGGCCCGGCGGTGACCCGTTATGAACTAACCCCGGCGCCTGGGGTCAAGATCAGCAAGATCATCAGTCTTACCGACGATCTGCAATTGAACCTGGCTGCGCCGGGAATCCGCATAGAGGCGCCCATTCCAGGCAAATCGGCAATCGGCATCGAAGTCCCCAGCAGTAAGACCGGGAGCGTTGGACTTCGCAATATACTGGGCTCTTTATCCTTCAAGAAACTTAACAGCCCTCTGGCTATCGCCCTCGGGGAGGATATCTCCGGTAATCCGGTGGTGGCTAAATTGAGCGACATGCCTCATCTCCTCATCGCCGGTTCGACTGGATCGGGCAAAAGTGTATGCCTGAACAGCATCATCATCAGCCTGCTCTATAATTCCAGCCCGGACGAACTGAAGCTGGTTTTCATCGATCCCAAGATGGTGGAACTGACTGTCTACAATGGTATTCCCCACCTGATGACGCCGGTGGTTACCGATGCCAAGAAAGCAGCGGTGGTGCTGCGCTGGATGACCACGGAGATGGAAAAGCGCTACAAGATGTTTGCTGACCTTGGAGTTCGGGACATCTACCGGTACAATCAATCAGCTCCGCCCTTGCCATTTATTGTGATTGTCATAGATGAACTGGCCGATCTGATGATGGTAGCCCCAGTGGAGGTGGAGGATTCGATCTGCCGCCTGGCCCAGATGGCCCGGGCTGCTGGCATGCATCTCATCGTAGCCACCCAGCGGCCTTCGGTGGATGTGGTGACCGGAATCATCAAAGCCAACATCCCTTCCCGGATTGCCTTCGCGGTGTCTTCCCAAACCGATTCCCGCACCATCCTGGACATCGGCGGAGCGGAAAAACTGCTGGGCAAAGGTGACATGCTGTTCTCGCCGGTAGGAGCGGTCAAACCGTACCGGGTACAGGGAGCTTTTGTGTCCGACCGGGATATCGAGGCCACCGTGAATTTCATCAAGAGTCAGACCGCCAGTGGTGAAAATGTGGACCAGTTCAATGAGATTGAGTTGTCCCTGGAACAAGCCGATTACAATGGCGGCGATGAACTCTTCTGGGAAGCGGTGCGGGTGATCGTGGAGAACCAGAAGGCGTCGGTATCCTTCCTGCAGCGCAAGTTACGGGTGGGCTATGCACGAG
>JAQVXF010000255.1 GCA_028709355.1 Syntrophomonas sp. | reverse complement strand
TTCTATGTAAGACAATGATCGAATATATAGATATCCCTGATTTTCCTGGCAAAGCCTTAAAGATCTGCTCAGATCTATCTTTTAAGACCATGTCGCCCATCCAATTCTTCAGCACCAATGGCCATCCCCAGGGTGTGGATTTCAAAGCCGCGCTGCTCATGGGCCAGGCCCCGGACAAGGGGCTCTTTATGCCGGAGCAGATTCCCACCATCCCCAGAAAACTGATAGACGAATTTCCCAAGATGAGCTACCCGGAGATCGCTCGCGAGGTCATGAGGCCCTACCTAAGCCATCTGGTTTCTGACCGGGACTTGCGAGAGATGCTGCAGGATGCCTACAACTATGAGGTGCCTGTTGAAAGAGCCTATGACGAGAAGTATGTATTGCGCCTGGACCGCGGCCCCACCTGCTCCTTCAAGGACTTCGCTGCCAGGGCTATGGGCCGGCTGATTCAGTACTTCCTGAAGCAGGAAGGCAGAAGCATACTCATCCTCACCGCCACCTCGGGAGACACGGGCTCTGCTGTGGCTCATGCCTTCTTCGGCCTGGACAATGTCAAGGTAGTGGTATTGTTCCCGGAAAAAGAGGTTACAGACCGGCAGCGCCGCCAGATGACCACCCTGGGCAGAAATATCTTCCCCCTGGCAGTGGAAGGAAAGTTCGACGACTGTCAGGCCCTGGTCAAGCAAGCCTTTGTCGATCCTGAGCTGTCTCAGCTAAACCTCTCCTCAGCCAATTCCATCAATATAGGAAGGCTGCTGCCCCAGGCGGTCTATTACTTTTATGCCCGCTCCCGCGTGGCTGCGCCGGACCAGAAGGTCGTATTCTCCGTTCCCAGCGGCAACTTCGGAGATCTGATGGGCGGTCTCTTGGCCATGAAAATGGGCCTCCCGGTGAAGAGGTTCGTGGTGGCCACCAATGAGAACGATGAATTTCCCCGTTTCATGCAAACCGGCCTCTACGAGCCCATCCGGCCCAGCAAAAACTGCATCTCCAATGCCATGAACGTGGGCCACCCCAGCAACCTGGCCCGCCTCTTCTCCCTCTATGGCGGGCAGATGGATGAGATGGGACGGGTTAACAGGCAGCCGGATCTCTCGGCCATGAGACAGGACCTCTATGCAGTATCCATCACCGATGAAGAGACCCGCCGGACCATCAAGGAGGCATACAGCCAGCATAAAGTTCTGCTGGAGCCGCACGGGGCAGTGGCCTGGGCCGGCCTTACGAGGTACCTGCAAGAGTGCGGTGACTGGAGCCCCTGCATCTCGCTGGAGACTGCCGACCCGGCCAAGTTCCCGGATGAGATCGTGAGAGCTACAGGCATTAATCCGCCCCTGCCGCCGGCCATGGCCCGGTTGGATGAGCTGGAAGAGAGCTTCGAGAAGATGGATGGAGATTATGCCTCCTTAAAGGCTTTTTTGGGGAGATTCCTGTAGCTAAGCCGGTATCGGGCCTGAGAGTGCAATTCCAGAGGTGAAATTAGTGTCTCGACCAGTTGAGGGCATATTCTATGACGATATAGGCAGCTTTCCCCTGCCCCATGGAGTGAAAATAAAAGAGCTCTCTCGCCAAGGGTATCTGGATCTGGTGGGCAGCGTTCTGGCCATCAAGAGGCAGGCTGGCGTAGAGTGCCCCACATATCCCCAGCTCCGGGATATGATCGGCATGTTCATGGACGAGATCGAGAAGCCGGATCAGTCCGAGAGCCCCTATCTGATCAAGAGAGAGCATGCTTTTATCCGGGAGCTTGGGGCGTTTTCTTCAGGAGAGGCTGTCAGGGTCTGCGTCACCGGCCCCCTGGAGCTTTATCTTTCCGCTTTTGGGGCAACAAGTTACACCGATGTTCTCTTCAATCTGGCCGAGAGCATGGCCCGATTCCTGGAGAAGGCCAGGCAGGAGGGCAAGATGTCGGTGGCCTCTATAGACGAGCCGAGCCTGGGAATGAATTCCAATATCATCTTCTCTGAAGATGAGATCATGCAAGCACTGGACATAGCCAGCCGGCCCTGCCGGGGCATGGACTGCGAGGTTCATCTGCACTCGCCGCTTTATGCTGAGATCTGCGCCCGCGTCTCCGGCATAAGCATCGTGGGGATCGAGTCCGCCTCTCATCCCGACTATCTGGAGCTGATAGACAAAAAAATACTGGAGGATACGGACAGCTTTATCCGGGCGGGCATCGCCCGCACCGATATCCTATCCCTATCCGCCCAGCTCAATGAGAGGCTGGGCACCAATCTCTGGCAGGATATGCCCAGGCTGGGGCGGGAGATAATGGGGATGGAGTCGCCCGCGGTTATGAAAAAGAGGCTGGAGAAAGCCTATGGTCGATTTGGGGAGAGGCTGAGGGCTACCGGTCCGGATTGCGGGCTGGGATCCTGGCCCAGTCAGGATCTGGCAGCGAAGCTGCTTGAGAATTGCGGCTCTGCCTTGAGGGACTTCCGCAGTGAAAAAGGACTGGATTGAGGCGGCAGTGGTCCAAGAACGGACGGCAGGATTTTTGGCCTTAAGAGAAGCAAACAGCCGGAAAGGGAAAGGGCGGAAGGCAGCTATGTTTTTATTTCAGAAAGCAGTTTCTTGGAGCCGATAGAGCTGATATTGCTATGACCGGGCTGGTTTCGCATTGCAAATATAAATATCTGAGTATATAATAAACATATGCAACTGCCTAACATAACTCCGGAGATATCTCCTGCCTTTATCACCTATTAGCAAATATTCCTTAATTGAGTTACCGATCTCAGTATATCTAATTAAGGATTACTATGATTACCATTATCTATAAATATTTTAAGAGCATTGTTTAGCCTATGAAGCTGAGGGTAGTTAGTTCTAAA
>JAQVXF010000254.1 GCA_028709355.1 Syntrophomonas sp. | reverse complement strand
GGGCTTGGGCAGGCCGATCATCGACGCCTCTGGAAAGGGAAGCGCCATAACCATCTCTGCCGGCGGCTCAACTCTGCTGGGATTCATGGCCACCGGATCCGGAAGGGGCTCTGAAGATGCCGGTATAAGGGTGCTATCCAATGGGAATATCCTCAAAGACAATGTGGCTTTTAAGAACAATAATTATGGGATCATACCCAGCAAGGCAGAAAAGAATACCGTCTTTTTGAATTCCGCCACTGAAAATCAAAAAGGTGGCATTTTGCTGGCTCATTCCGATAACAATCAGATCTGGGGCAACTATGCCGGTCGGAATGAGAAAGGCATTTCCATCGAAACCTCCCGGGGCAATACCATCCATGCCAACAACCTGACCGGCAATGCCTTGGGCATAAGCATCTCCAGCTATAACTTCAGTGAGAGCATCGTGAAGGGCGGCAAGGGCGCAACTATCCAGTATGGCTCCAGCAAAGAGGTGGCAGTCTACAACATCAGTGAGGCGAGCAAGAGCGCTCCTTTGCCGGGCGCCAACATTCTTTATGACAACCTGCTGCAAGACAACAGCCAGGATTCATTTGATGACGGCCACAATCAGTGGGACAACGACACTGTAGGAAACCATTACAGCAACTTCGATTCCCGGGAGCAGGGCTGCAAAGACAGGAACAGAGACGGCATCTGCGACTCCGGCTACAGCATCCCGGGAGGAAGCAATGAGGACCGATATCCTATAGCGTCTCCTGATGCCATTCTCAGCTACAGGTCCAGGGGACGGGAAGGCTTTGAGATGAAAATGGGCCAGAGGAGCTATCTTCCCGGCAGCGATGTGGGCATCGCCTACCAGTCTCCCGGCAACTTCTCTGGCTGGGCAGGAGTTATGAAGGCAAATCATCCCGGCGTTGGATCCAGCCAGAAGGATGCTCTATCATACCAGAGCCTTGCCGGTCCCTCCGGCAAGCTGAATCTGAAAGCTCCGAGCCAAGAAGGCTCTTATGATATTCGCATGTACAATATGGCCAACGATGAAGTGGCCTCCCTGCTCTTCAATGTCAGCGTTCCAACCATAACCGCGACTCCTGCCTCGCTAAACACATGTGAGCAGATCACAATCAACTACATCGGAGCCCCAGGATTTGAGAACGATTGGATAGCCATGTACGAATCCAATTCCACAGACAACAGTTTCATCAGCCGCCAGTATCTGGATGGAAATGAAAACGGCACAGTGCTCCTTTATTTGCCTGATCCGGGCAGTTACATCCTGAGGATGTTCCAGAATGATAGCTACACCGAGCTTGCTACAAGTAACAGCATAGAGGTAAAGGAGTTCAGCGGTCGCAAGGTCATAGCCACGCCCTCTCATGTTGCGCCGGGAGGCATCGTCACTGTAACCTACTGGGGAGCACCTGCATCAGGCACTGGCATCATCGGCATGTATGGAGTGAGCCGGCCAGACAAATTCGCTCTGGAGAAGAGGGCTCTTGGCAGCAAGAATTGCGGCAGGATGACCTGGCAGCTTCCCTATGAGCCGGGAAATTATGACTTCCGGATGTTCTACTCCGATATCACCAGCGAGGGCCAGGGAGCATACCAGCTTCTGGGCCAGAGCAATGGGGTAACTGTGGGCTAAAATGGTCACCAGCCTGCGTGTCTATCGCAGCCCGGCCACCTGGCCAAGCAAGCTCTGCTTGAACAGGTGTGGGACGGGTACATGACAATGCATCCTGCCGCGGCGAGATGACTTGCGAGCTGACAGACGAGGGACTGGCATTCTGCCGGGAGTTGGCTCGCCAGTCGGAATGGCGGGGATGATCTCCAGGTTACAGGATGAATCGGGGTGATTTCTAAAAGCAAAGCCTCCTGAGGCGGTATGAGAATGGATGTGCTGGCCAAGCCAGCCGGTGGAGGGTGGAGTATGCGGCGGAGCTGGAGATCACAAGAGGATCGGCGGAAGCGCTGGATGCTTTTGCTACCTTCTCCACCGCGGCCAATTCGGAGGCGAATAAGGATGCCACCACCAAGATTGGGATCAGCTCCGGTGTTTCCATGAGGGGATTGGTCGGTCTATCTGGCTATGTGCTGGACCTGGCGGCCAAGGGGACATACTATCTGAACTGCAAGACGGGCAGGCTTCGATATCGGCCATTGCGTTCAAGGGGAGCGAGCAGGAGACGAGGATAAGGGCGTTGTGCGGGTATTTGTGATTGTGGTCCTTTCCAGAGGTCCTGATCTTTTGATTATTCGTATGTTAAATGTGTGTTGCCTTTATATACTCCAGATCCATGTCGCCATAGCCCTCAAATCACTACATCCATAGAAGTTGATGTCATAATATGGCGGGAGTTCTTCGGCAGCAGTTGGTTATAAATAGTTAAACGTTAACAATGTATGTTTCTAAGAGTGATCTGGAGGTGAGACTCTTCTATGGCCTGGAAATTCAAGTTGGTGGGATTGCTGCTGGCAGCAATGGCATTGACGACAAGTGCGCTTGGAGTAGTCGTCGTCAAGCGATTTACATTTTGATGATTAATCTTTTTTTTTAGATCATTTAATCAGTTTAATAAGTATAAAAATTATTTGGTAGTGCTGCTTAATGCGGCTTCCAAAATATAACTGCAATAGCACTCGATGCCATTAGATACAACAACGCCATCGTCAAAAAGATCTTAATTCTTAAGCTCATGGGAGTCTCACCTCCTGCACACTCATTAAAAACATATATTATAAACGTTTAACTATTTAGATTCACCTGCTGGTTCTGGTCGTGAATCGATTATAGGTTGGAATTTATTCCACACCGTTACTAAGGCTTATTGAATACTGATTTTCTCAGATGCCCTTGCTCGGAG
>JAQVXF010000253.1 GCA_028709355.1 Syntrophomonas sp. | reverse complement strand
CTCGGAAACCATCCATGTTTCCGAAGTGGACATGATTATTGAGGGATCCAGTCCATCTTTGCCGATCCTGGGAGCGGCTGCCCCCAGTGAGATCGATTCCAAGATCGCCACCCACTGCCTATCCAAGATGGTAGATGGTTGCTGTATCCAGCTGGGTATTGGCGGGGTTCCCAACGCAGTCGGTACCATGGTCGCCCAGTCTGACCTGAAGGACCTTGGGGTCCACACCGAGATGTATGTGGATGCTTACTTGGAGATGGTCAAAGCGGGCAAGATCACCGGTAAGTATAAGAACCTGGACCGCTACAAACAGGTATACTCATTCGTTATGGGCAGCGCCGATCTGTATGAATATGTAAACGATAATCCCGGATTGGCTTCCTATCCGGTGGATTATACCAATAATCCCAAGGTCATCTGCCAAATCGATAATTTCGTTTCCATCAACGCTTGTGTGGAAGTCGACCTGTATGGCCAGGTTTGTGCTGAGAGCGTAGGCACCCGGCACCTGAGCGGAACCGGCGGACAACTCGACTTCGTCGAAGGTGCTTATAAGTCCAAAGGCGGATTGAGCTTCGTTTGCATGCCCTCCACCATCACCAAGAAGGATGGCACCCTGGCTTCCAAGATCCAGCCCATTTTGACCCCGGGAGCTATTGTAACCGATCCCAGAACTGCTACCCACATGATAGTTACCGAGTATGGTATCGCCGCGATGAAGGGCAAGACTACTTGGGAGCGGGCTGAGAATCTGATCAATATCGCGCATCCCGATTTCCGCGATGAGTTGATCGATGCCGCTAAGAAGCAGAACATCTGGCGCAAATTCAACAAACTACAATAATTGTTCGGAAAACTGTTTTGTCATTCGGCGGCGGGAATATCCCGCCGCTTTTTTCATGAGGAGACGCTAGATCCTTCTTTGTGCTCAGGATGACACGCCAGATCCTTCGCTGCGCTAGATGACACGGGCACCGTTGTCATTCTGAACGCAGTGAAGAATCACATTCCAGTGAGGGGGCTGCATAGGTGCTGTAAGCTCTTCGATAGCTGATAAAACGCCGCCCCTATTTACACCCCCCATGATTTTGGTATATAATCTGTACAATTGTAGGTTGGTAGGATTTAGTAGGCAGGAATTACAAACAATCGAGAAGCTGGTAGGGTAGTAGGTAGGGAAGGTTTATATTCCTGAATGGTCTGCACTCGCCGGGAGTGCTTTTTTCTTTGCCTATCGGCGCAATGAAGGAGGGCAGCGGGACCGGGTACAAATATTAAATACCTATTCATTTTGGTAAGGAGTGAGCGATTAGTGGCTAACGTTAAATTCTTTTTTGGGGATGACGTACCCCTTGAGATGCACAAAGTACGGATAGTCCAGAAATTAAGCCTGCCCAATGTAGATGAGCGGTTGACCTACATGCGGGAGGCTGGCAACAACACCTTCCTGCTCAACAACCGGGATGTCTTCATGGACATGCTCACCGACAGCGGCGTCAATGCCATGAGCGACCAGCAGTTGGCGGCCATGATGATAGCGGATGACAGTTATGCCGGTTCGGAGACCTTCACCCGGTTACATAACAAGCTGCGCGAGATTTTCGGCATGGAGTATTTCCTGCCCGCCCACCAGGGACGGGCGGCCGAGAATATCCTCTCCCAGACTTTCGTCACCCCCGGCTCTGTGGTACCGATGAACTTCCATTTCACCACTACCAAATCCCACATCGTGCTCAACGGGGGCCGGGTGGAGGAGATCGTGATTCCGGAAGGGCTGGAGATCGAGAGCGACTATCCCTTCAAGGGGAACACGGATATCCCGCGGCTGAGGGCTTTGATCGAGGCAGAAGGGGCAGACAAGATTGCCTATGTGCGCCTGGAAGCGGGCACCAACCTGATCGGCGGGCAGCCGTACTCACTGGAGAACATGCGTCAGGTGCGGGAGGTCTGCGACCAATTTGGTGTACTGTTAGTCCTGGATGCCAGTTTACTGGCTGACAACCTCTATTTCATCAAGGAAAGAGAAGCGGCATGTAAGGACATGACCATCCGGGAATTGACTTTGGAGATGGCCCGACTGTCTCATATCATCTATTTCTCGGCTCGCAAGCTGGGCTGTGCCCGCGGGGGAGGAATTTGCACTGATGACCAGGCGCTCTACATGAAGATGCGGGAACTGGTGCCCCTGTATGAAGGTTTCCTGACCTACGGGGGCATGTCGGTGCGGGAGATGGAAGCCATGACCGTGGGCTTGGAAGAGACCATGGACGAGGACATGATCAGCCAGGGGCCCATCTTCATCGAATACATGGTCAATGAACTCAAAAGGAGAGGGGTACCGGTGGTGACCCCGGCGGGCGGGCTGGGATGCCATATCAATGCCATGGGATTTTTGCCGCATGTACCACAGAACCAGTACCCGGCCGGGGCTCTGGCAACGGCGTTGTACATCGCCAGCGGGGTAAGAGGGATGGAACGGGGCACCCTGTCCGAGCAGCGGGATGAGAACGGTGTGGAACCGCTGTCGGAGATGGAACTGCTGCGCCTGGCCATGCCGCGGCGGGTATTCACCCTCTCCCAGGTGAAATACGCCATCGACCGCATCCATTGGCTGCATGAGAACCGGGCAATAGTGGGAGGTCTCAAATTCGTGGAAGAACCCAGGATTTTGCGCTTCTTCTTCGGACGGCTGGACCCGGTGTCCGACTGGCAGGAGAGATTGGTGGCCAAGTTCAAAGCAGATCTCGGCGACACTTTATAGAATTGAGCACGAAAACGCACCTGCTCCGGCGGGTGCGTTTTTTTCGTGAGGGTTAACTGGTCCGATTTGCTCCATCCTGCCGGGAGCAC
>JAQVXF010000252.1 GCA_028709355.1 Syntrophomonas sp. | reverse complement strand
TGGACCATTTTTTGCTCATCGGTGAGTCTAAAATCCATGCCTATTAGTCCTCCTATTAACCTTTTGCTTTATGTCATACCCAAGGCTGTGAATTTCCTTACCTTAATATAAGGATGCTATTCGATTATGGCCAGTACGTGGCCCTCTGCTACCGTGTCACCGACCGCAACCAGGATCTCTTTAACCGTTCCGGCTTCCTCGCAGAACACGGGATTTTCCATTTTCATAGCCTCGATGATCATCAGTTCGTCGTCATCAGTTACCGCCTGTCCAACTTCGATCATGATCTGAAATATCTTCCCGGCGATGGGGCTTTCCAACTTTGCCATTTTTGTTTCCTCCTATCATTTGATTACCTACATTTGACTACCTAAATAATGATAATTCCAAATTGTGACTTATCGGTACCGTTGCCTCCTTCCTGTCAGGTATGTGTTTTTGGCTATTGAATAGCTTGAATTTCCAATACGCATAACATTTATCGCAAATATCATGCCAGATTAAGGAGAACTCTTCAGGTAGTATTGACCACTGGCTGTAAGGAGCATTACTAAACGGCGGCGGATACCTTGATAGTGCACAGAAAATGAATTTCCAGCTTATTGATTCAAGCATACACCATATTTTTCAACCGGACGGGAGGAGCTAGCTGCCCGGATAGTGAGGCCTTGAGTCGAGCTTCAAGCATTGTACATATACCCGCACAACTGTCTGCATAGGCAAACATTGTTAAGGCTGACCGAGAATGATCATGACCAGGTTAATAGGCTAAATAATCTGAATGCTGTGCTGAACCATAAGCTCCCCAAACTGCAGGATGGTTGAAGGTGAGGGGATGGAATCGCGGGCTCCGAGTTTGATCAGTCTCAGCGTGCGAATGTCCGCCCTAGCCGGACTGGCTGACGTGGCATATGTTTTGCATATTCATGGGAATAGGATTACGGGAAGGAGGAGATGAACAATCAGATTTTAGAATTGGCAGTGGGTCAGATTTGATTGCTGGATTCAGCAAACCGGGTCCCAAGTTTACTGATAGATTCATTCGAGTACAGGTGCAGAATTCTTGGTGACTAGCAGGAGTGACAGGAATGCAGAACATGGAAGCAACTATTGCAGTAGTAATTTTCTTAGTAACTTACGCAGTGATCATATCCGAAAAGCTCCACCGGGTAGTAATAAGTCTGGCCGGGGCGATGTTGATCATATCCCTGGGAATCGTGACCCAGGAAGAGGCGATCCGCGGTATCGACTTCAACACTCTGGCGCTGATGCTGGGGATGATGATGATTGTGATAATTACCCGCCGCAGCGGGGTTTTCGAGTATGTTGCCATAAAATCGGCCAAGGTAGCCAAGGGTGACCCGATCCGGATCCTGGTCCTGATGACCACCATTACTGCTGTTTTGTCAGGCTTCCTGGGCAGCGTGACGGTAGTCCTGCTGATGGTGCCGGTCACCATCTCCATCTGCGATCGGCTCAACATCAGTCCGCTTCCTTTTTTATTGTGCGAAATCATCGGCTCCAACATAGGAGGCACGGCCACCCCGGTAGGTGATCCGCCCAACATGCTCATCTATTCAGCCACCGACCTCAGCTTCATGGATTTCGTCTTCAACCTCACCCCCCTGGTCTTTGCGGTTCTGATTGTAACCATGGGTCTGGTAGCTGGTTTCTATCGGAACCGGATAAAGGTTTCGGAAGCAGACAAGGCCAAGGTGATGCAGCTGAACGAGCTGGAGACCATCAAAGACTGGGGGATTCTAAAGAAGTCCCTGCTGGTATTGGCGCTGACCATCAGCGGATTCTTTCTCCAGCAGGTTCTGGGGTTACATACCGGCACTATAGCCCTGGCTGGGGCCACGCTGCTGATGATAATCTCCGGGGAGGAGCCGGAAGACATACTGCTGTCGGTGGAATGGCCCACCATCTTCTTTTTTATCGGATTGTTCGTACTGGTCGAATCCCTGGTCAAGGTAGGAGTCATCGGCTACCTGGCCGAGCAATCCTTGGCTCTTACCCACGGAAACTTTCCCCTGACGGCATTATTGATATTATGGATGTCCGGCATATTCTCGGCCTTCGTCGACAACATACCGTTTGTGACCGCCATGATCCCCTTGATCAAAGAGATAGCCCATCTGACCGGGATGCCCATAGACCCCCTCTGGTGGTCCCTAGCCCTGGGAACATGTCTGGGGGGCAACGGGACTTTGATCGGGGCTTCCGCCAACGTGGTGGTGGCCGGGGTCAGCGAGAAGCATGGAGTACTGATATCCTTTATGTGGTACCTGAAGATTGCATTTCCACTGATGATAGTCTCTTTGCTGATTAGTACCGTATACATTTATCTTAGGTATTTGATTTAAATGCTTTATTAGGTAACAACATTCTTGTTCAGGAAAAACCAGGGGCAAAGGGGGAAAATTGATGCTGGATTTCACCACAACGCAATATATCGCCATGGGACTGATATGTGCGGCAATAGCAGTGATATACGTCATAATGGTCCGCAAAGAACTACAGTAGAAGGATTTATGAAGGAGGAAGGACATGGAAGCCTTATCGGTAGCCCTGACTATCTATGCACTGGGATTTATTATTACTTTTCTTATCGCAGTCATGATCAAGTTAATGATGTTTACAATTAGATTTTTTAACCGCAGTAAACCTGAGATCGAAGAAGCAAGTTAGAAGGAGAGGGTAGTTAAATGGATCTAGTAACACTGTTTCAAGGAATCGGCACCCTGGTGACGGCCGAACCTAAGATAGCCATCGGCCGGATCGTACTGGTGCTTTTGGGTATGGTGCTGGTTTACATGGGGGCCAAGCGGTATTTGGAACCGCTGGTGATGATCCCCAT
>JAQVXF010000017.1 GCA_028709355.1 Syntrophomonas sp. | reverse complement strand
TAGAGGGGATCACAGTGGAGACCACCATCATAGAGCAGGGCGTCACAATAGAGGACGTCAATGCCGCCATAGATGCTAAAGTACCGGGGATGATAGAAAGCGCGCTAGACGAGCGCCTGGGGGGTGAGGACTTGAATCCAGCTATACCGCTGCCGGTGATAACTGCCCCGGCGTCCGGGGCATACAACGTGAGGGACTACGGGACCGTCGGAGACGGGGTGGCCGATGACACGGCGGCCATCAATGCCGCCATCATCGCCGCCAATGCCAAGGGTGGAGGGACGGTTTACGTACCGGATGGCACTTACTTAATAACTCTTAATGATACAACCAAGGCGGCTGTCATTATGAAAAGCAATGTGCATTTGATGATGGCTAACAACGCTACATTTAAAACTGCCGGGACAACGCTAATCACTCACTATATCGTCAAGGTGGAGAATTGCACCAATGCCAAAATATCGGGCGGGCGGATAGAGGGTGATAGGAGCAGGCACATCGGCACCACCGGAGAGGGTGGATATGGGATAGCGGTCTATGGGTCAACTGGTGTGACTGTCTCTAATATGTACATCTACGATTGCTGGGGCGATGGGATATATCTCAACGGCTCATCCCAGCAGGATTGGGCCGGCGACATTTTAATCGAGAATGTTATCTCTAACAACAACCGCCGCCAGGGGCTGAGTGTTATCAGCGTTAAAGGGTGCATCATCACCGGCGGGCGCTACAGTAATACCAATGGGACTCCGCCGGAGTCGGGCATAGACATTGAGCCTGACCATACTTATCACTGGGTGCAGGGATTGGTCATCAAGGATGTCAACAGTGCCAACAACGTCGGCTGGGGACTAGAGATGACCTACGGCTGGTTTAACGGTAATACCGCCGGCGAGTGGAATAGCTTGGGTAATCCATGCGACATAACCATAATCGGTTGTAGTGATAATGGCAGTATTAAGGGGGCTATCCGTCCCTACGCTGTATTGGCCGGGTACAACACACTGACTATTACGGATAGCTATGGGATTACATCGTATCATCATGACCAGTAATCGGAGGTAGACCATGGCAAATAGATATTGGGTCGGGGGGACTGGCACATATAACGACACCGCCCACTGGTCGGCTACGTCGGGTGGGTCTGGGGGGGCAACCGCGCCAACCTCGGCAGATGACGTCTTTTTCGATGCCAACAGCTTTAGTGGTACCGGACAGACGGTCACTTATACATCTGGCAGCTGTCGTAGCATGACGTGGACTGGGGCTGCTAATGGCCCCACATTCGTACTGGCGGCGCACTTTACTGCCTGCTATGGTAGCTTGACATTTGTCAGCGGGATGACGTTCACTCCCTCGACTTATACCATTTACTTTTACGGGGCGACTAATGCCACATTGACTACGGCCGCCAAGACATTTTACAACTTACACTGCAATAAGACTACCGGCTCGTCGCTGACTTTACAGGACGACTACACCGGTCGGGGAATGTACCTGATATCCGGCACACTGGATATCAACGAAAAAACGGTCAATATCGGCGTGTCAGGCGGGGCGTTCTCCATAGATAATAGCCCGACGTCGGGGGCAGTATTGGATATCACCAACGCAACCATCAACCTGACGTCGAACTGCGGGTCTGTGATGGCTAACGTGGCCAACGTAACCATTAACGCCAGCGGCAGCACGATTAACTGTGCGGGCACCACCAATAGCATTATAATCGGCACCACCAGCGGGGCCGGTAAGACAATGGGTGACTTGGTTGTAAACAGCTCATCAAGCGTTACGCTTAATGGGTCCAATACTTGGACCAGTATAACCGTGCAGCCCGGCAAGACCTTAAACCTGACCTCAGGCACTACTCAGACCATTAGCGATGAGTCAACTTTTGGGGATGCAGGCACGGCTTCAATCGTCAAAGCTGTGACTACGGACTCTGTGGCGACTTTGTCCATGGCAGCGGGTAAGTACGTCTGGGCGCGAAACTGCGCCATAAACGACATCGCTATATCCGGCAGCGGGCCGGGATATTATTCTGATGGGTCTACAGTGGATGCTCAGTCTACCGGCTGGACCTCAGGAGCACCCAGGACCGCCGCCGACTCCCTGCTGGTGAAGATAACCGAGTCGGCGTCTGTAGAGACTGGGTTTACGCTGACCGCCGTGCAGGATGGCACCCATATCGATTTAAGCTGGACGTAAAGGAGGGATACTAATGGATGATAACAACCTGGTGCTGGGGGCTAAAATCGCATTCAAGTTGGAAAGATACGAGGATGGAGTTACCCAGGAGGACATAGACTCAGGCCGGGCGCAGCCCATCGAAACGATATACACGGATCCAACGCAGCTGACCGAGGCCGAGATCAAGGCTCTCGGTCTTAATCTTGTACGGGGGGAATGATAATGGCATTAACAACCGCTGGTCTTAACTTCGCCGCCGCGGCCATAACCAATAGCGGCTCACCAACATTTTACACCAACGCCAACGCCTACCTGGGAGTAGGTGACAATACCACCGCTTACGCAGCTGCCCAGACTGATCTGCAGGCGGCCACCAATAAATTACGGAAGGCCATGGACGCCGGCTATCCTACCACCACCAATAATGTGCTGGTATTCAAGTCGACGTTTGCTACCGGCGACGCCAATTTTACCTGGGCCGAGTGGGCAGTATTCAACGCATCGTCGGGAGGCACCATGCTCTGCCGCAAAGTTGAGGCACTAGGGGCCAAGTCCAGCGGCACATGGGTGCTGACCGGAACGGTGACTCTATTGATCGGTTCGTAATAAAACGGAGCGGAGAGGGGGATGTCGTGCAATTTGTTTCCATGTTAAGTAGACCCAAAAAAGAGAAAGGTCGTGATCAGTAATGGCAGTTAAGGTAATGCAGGGGATCACCAGGTACATCGGGACCGCGGCAGAGATCGCCGCTTACGACATATCCAGAGCAAATATCGGCAGTACCTTTTTTGAGAGTGACACCGGGATACTCAAGATCCTGGACCAGTCAGGTGCGCTGGTAAATGCTCCGAGCGAGAGCTCAGTTGTTCAAGTATCGGGCAGTAATTTTGAAAAAACCATTGATGCCGCTGCTCCGACAATAGTTGCCGTGGTAGGTGGGAAATATGATAGTATTGACCCGTCTTATGACGACGGCGATGCAGGGGTAATTAGGATTAACTCCAAGGGTGAGGTAGCTGTTAATTTAGCATCTGCGTTGGATTCTACTTATGACAGCATTAATGTTAATAAACAGGGGAAGGGTGGGGTCACTACCGCCCATAGTGCTATAACCGATACTGCTACAAGTGCGGAAATTGATTGCCGGGGCTATAATGCCATCATGCTTGAAATTGTGCAGTCAGCGGCAGAGGCATGGACTTACACGGTGCAGGGGTGCATGGCAAGCGGCGGCACATTCGTAGATATATACGAAATGGCAAATACGGGGGCATTGGCATTAATGACCGTTGCCAGTAACACCTTAAACCGTATTCTTGTGTTCAAGGGAATCCCTGATTATGTAAAAATAGTGGCTACCGAGGTAGCGGGTACGGCAACCGTTACTGTTAAAGTCCAACCCTGTAACTTGTAGGGGGTGGAGATATGACTGCATTGCCAGAATACTATGTAAATGAACGGATATTGTTTGAAGATTTCTCCGACATTACCGATTTTAGTAATGTTGCGTGGAGTACGGCAGGGACTAAAACCGCAGATGCGGTCTACACAAAAGTAGGGGCAAGCTCCATGCGAATCCAAACCGCAGTCGGGGCAAGGGCGATGTTACAGAAAACCATAGACAAGGTTTTTACCAATAACGAACTATATATAAGGGTATATATTCCCGATAATACAAACCTTGACTATATTGAAATTAGTCTAACCACAGAAGCAAACTCGTCGGATGTAAACAACTATAATAAAAGATTTGCTATGACATGGTATTACCGTGTACTGCAAACTGGTTGGAATATTATACCCATAGTATCATCCGTTGTATGGTCGCCTCCTATCGCTTGGACTAAAAAAGGCACTATTGATTGGGCATCTGCAATGAAAACCATCACTGTTGTAGTTAACCCGAAGGAGGCATCTAGCACTACGGTTGTCTTTGATTCAATATATTGCGATATTAAAAAAGACCCTTTAGCCTTAATCACTTTTGATGATGGGTACGATTCGTTGTATACATTGGCTTACCCATTGTTTAAGGCGAGAGGTTTAAAAAGCACATTTTATGTTAGTTCGAGTTTGGTTGGTGGGGCAGGGAGATTGACCGCAGCGCAATTAATTGAGATGTATGCTGATGGAATTTCAATTGGCAACCATTCATCGACGCATGATACTCTAGTGGGGTTAAGCTATGCAACCGTTTCTTCGAGGTTGCAAACCTGTATCGACTACCTGCTGTCGTTAGGATTAGAAAGGGCGGCATACCATGTTGCTGCTCCTGGTGGGGCTACGGATGCCAATGTGTTGCAAGTAATGGCCGATTTGGGCATGAAAACCCATCGTAACGCATCATCCTCCACAGGGGGGTTGTGGAACGCTGTGGGGTTGCCAGAAAACGCTATTACGGCATTATCATTAGGTCCTAGTACATCACTAGCGGTAGCAAAGGCGGCAATAGACAATGCAATAACTAATGGTTTGGTTGTTAGTTTGTACGGGCATATAATAGCCGATTCAGGCACAACGGCATGGAGCGCAGCAAATTTAACAGCATTGCTGGATTATATTGTTGAGCGAGGGATTAAAACCGTAACCATAGACGAATACCACGAAGGGAAAATTAACCCCAGATACAATTCGGTATCTTTGGCTAGGGCTACATCTTAGGCTATCGGTTTAGCGAATCCGGAAGATTGACTTGAATTGAAATTGCATGATATGGTACGGTAGTAGCAGGCTAGATCGGGGGTAGCTCCCCTGATCGAAAGCGTCCCCGCAGGCGTTGCCTGCTACTACCATTACTGCGGGAATCAAAAATATCTTGCGGGAGGTATCATATCATGCTACTCAGCCAAGCGTGGCGGCTTTATGCTGCCGACAGACAGATCGAGGGCTTTAGTCCTCACACACTCAAGGGCTATGCAGTCCAGGCCAATATGCTCATCAAATACTTGGGCGACATCGATGTTGACGAAGTTACTCTGCTGGACCTCAAAGAGTACCTGGTGGAGAGAGGCGGGCACCTTAAACCGTCCAGCCTTGGTATGCGGATCAGGGTGCTAAGAGCCTTCTTCCGGTGGTCTGCCGAGGAAGGGCACTGCCAGGCTAACCCAGCCCGGAAGCTCAAAGAACCCAAGATGGGCAAACGGATACCCAAGGCACTCAGCGAGGAGGACACGGTAGCACTCCAGGAGGGATGCCGCTCACCATTGGAACACGCCCTGGTGGAGTTCATGTACTCGACCGGCTGCCGGATCGGGGAAGTGTACCGGCTTAATCGGGGAGCTCTTGACTGGGATAATCGCTCTTGCATCGTGCTTGGTAAAGGCGACAAAGAGCGGGAGGTTTACTTCAGCATCAAAGCCGCGATCTGGTTAAGGAAATACTTCAACAGCCGGAAGGACACCGACATGGCCCTGTTCGTCACCGAGCGCAAGCCGCATCGGATGAGCATCGCCGAGATCCGTTATGTGATCAAGCGCGTGGCCAGGCGGAGCGAGTTGGACGCAAACGTCTATCCACATAAACTCCGGCATAGCTACGCGACCCATCTGCTCAATAACGGGGCGCCAATGGAAGGGATACAGACCTTGCTGGGGCACACTAATCTGTCTACCACAATGTTGTATGCCAGCCTATCCGGGCCGCGGCGAAAAGAGATATACCGGAAGTTTTTCTAAACTAAAGAGATTGACCGCTCCTTATGGGGCGGTTTTTTATTGCATAGATATTTTACATAGATGGGAGCGTGTGGGATGGACACAGCGGTACTCTCGACCATCATATCCACCGTGGGCGCTATCGGCGTTGCTGTCGTAGGGTGGCAGCAAAAAGTCAACCAGAAGCATAATGACAAATGTGAGGAATTGCGAGCAGAGGGCGCCATCCTCCAGCTGGAGATGACTCAGGCAGAGCTCAAGCTGTCCAAGGTAACAGCCCGCGCGGTTATGAATCAGAAGCTCAACGGAGATGTCGAGGAGGCCATGCGTTGGGTGCATGAGGTCGAAGTCAAATACCAGGACTACACTCGCCGCATAGCCCAGGTAGTAGGGGGTCAAGGATGACGAAAAACATCACCTTTAGCAAGTGGATAATCCGTATCGCCCTGGTCCAAGGATTTCTGATGATGTGGGCCAGCTACGCCCTTGCGCTTTTCAACCGCGCCCAGATAGCCGAGGCGCTGTCCAAAACCGTCTGTATTGAGATAGTGGCTATCGTCTTGGGGTACTACCTCAAGGCGGGCGCGGAGAACATGAGCAAGAATAACCAATGGCCCGATAAAGGAGGGATACCGATTGATTGTGCAGACAAGCCCAGCGATCAGCTTCAGCCCGACTCTGTACGCCCGACCATATACGCGTCGGATAGTGATACATCACTCGGCATCAGTCCCGTCAACTAGCGTTGAGGATATCCACCGCTGGCACCTGGCCCGCGGGTGGTCGGGTATCGGCTACCACTACTATATCGATGAGGTTGGCGGGGTATGGCAGGGCCGGCCGGAATGGACCCAAGGGGCGCATGCTTACCAGGACGCCTCACATGAGGCGAATAGCGATGGGATAGGCATCTGTCTAGCCGGTAACTTTGAAAACGGCCCTGGGCCGACTGAGGCGCAAATGCGGTCACTTATTGAGTTAATAGCCAATATCCGCACCCGATATGTGGATATCCCGGTCATCGGCCACAAAGAAGTTCAGCCGACGGCCTGCCCGGGACAGAATTTCCCCTGGGATGAACTGAACAGACAGTTGGGTGAGGTAGTCGCTACTGGAGGTGATGAGACGGTGCAGAAATTTGAGGATCAGGCGAGAGTCAAGGTGGACTTATTCGGTCAGGAGCGGTCCGACTGCGTACTGATAGAGGTGGAGGGGCGGCCGACCACCTATGTCCCGGCTATTGCTCTGCGCGAGAGCGGACACGAGGTTGTATGGGACGAGGATAACCGGCTGGTTATCATTAAGGAGGCTAAATAATGGACGTTAATATTTATCTGCTTTACGGTGTGCCGGTAGTTGGCTTGGTCATGGCCCTGGTGCGGCTGGCCCGCGAGGTGGGGCTGCCGACCAAGTATGCCCCGGCGTTGGCTCTGGTGCTTGGTGTCATCGGTGGTATCGCCATCGCTTACCAGCAGGGGACTGATTTTGTCCAGGGCGCGGTCATCGGACTGGTGATCGGGGCGGCCGCCTCCGGGTTTTATGACAACGCAAAATTCGTGGGCGCAGCTCCCGACGAGGGTGAGTAGCCTTGGAGAGCTTGGGGCGATCGTGCCCGTCGTGCTACTGCTGGCAATCATAATCGTAGCGATTGTACCCATGGATTAGCCCACTACGGTGGGACTCTTACCCTCCTTTCTTATAGCGGGCCTTCGGGCCCGCCTTTTATTGGTTTCTGGGTAAAAAGAGAGGCCGGGGTTAGTCCCCGGCTTTTTTTGTTTTCTGGGTAAAAAGCTTTCGCTATGCTTTTCGCCAGCGGCCTTGAGCTCTGCTGATCTGTCCATCTTCCAGCTTAGGTCTTTGGCTTTTTTTGAGTCAGCGGGTCCCCAGTGATGCGCACTAATAAAAAAATGATAAAACATATTGACGATACTAGTAGTATCGTTTATTATTATGTCATGCCGGCGGTGAACGTGTCGGAGTAAGGGGGTGAAATGATGACAAAGCGGACGAGATTGATCGAGGAACGTAGCCGCATGGGTAAGACCCAGCAACAGGTAGCCGCAGACCTGGGCGTATCTGAGGTCTACATCCGCAAGCTGGAGTCTGGCGTATCGAGTCCCGGCAGGGATATGATGATAAGGCTGCAACGGTACTACAAGTCACCGTTAAAAAAGTTATTCCCGGACCTGTTCTGCGGCTAAAAAAAAGAAGCCCGCACGGAGCGGGCCAGCTAATTGCTACTAAAATTATATCACACTCAGGGGCATAAGCCCCTAAAAAACTACCTGCACAGATTGGAGGATTTTTAGTTGGCTTGGGAATTAAAGCAGTGCGATTGCCTAACTGAATTAAGAAAACTGCCCGATGAATCCGTCAACTGTTGCGTGACCAGCCCTCCTTATTGGGGATTAAGGGATTACGGAGTAGATGGACAGCTGGGGCTGGAACCAACCCCGGAAGAATACACCGTCAAGATGGTCGAGGTATTCCGTGAGGTTAAGCGGGTACTACGGAAGGATGGGACACTTTGGCTGAACTTAGGGGATAGTTACGCAAGCAATATAAGCAACAACGGCGGGTATTCAGACAAAAGCACTCTTGCCGGTTTTAGTAGACCTGACACGAAGGGAGGATTGGCAAACGAATCAGGCAAAACGGTTAAGTTGGCACATGGATTAAAACCCAAAGACCTAGTTGGGATCCCTTGGCGAGTTGCCTTTGCGCTTCAAAAAGATGGTTGGTATTTACGGTCAGACATTATATGGGCGAAACCAAACCCAATGCCGGAGAGCGTAACCGATAGGCCAACAAAAGCGCATGAGTATATCTTCCTGCTGAGCAAGAGTGAACGGTATTACTACGATGCAGAGGCGATTAAGGAACCGATAACAGAGAGTAGCGTTGTCAGATTGGCACAGGATATTGACAATCAAGCGGGTTCCCAAAGAGTGCCAGGTAAGACTAACGGACCGATGAAAGCGGTAGGCAAGAAGGATAAGCAGCGCAGACATTCCCGCCGACACGCCGGATTTAATGACCGATGGAATCAAATGACTACCTCCGAACAACACTCAATGGGCAGGAATAAAAGGACCGTCTGGAACATAGCAACTAAACCATTTAGTGAGGCACATTTTGCAGTATTCCCGCCTGAGATACCAGAGATATGTATTAAGGCGGGATGTCCGGAGCAAGGATGGGTGCTTGATCCCTTTGCAGGGAGTGGGACTACATTGATGGTAGCCGCGCAGTTATGGCGAAATGCGATAGGGATAGAACTAAACCCTGAGTATTGCGAATTGATTAAAAGGCGAATGGCAGGAATCGAAGTAAATCTATTTCAGTAAGGGGAAACTGCAAATGCCGAAGCGTAAGAACCCCAACCGCTACCAAGGCGGACAAGTCATAGTCAACCGCAAAGATTATTCAATTATGAAAACGGAGGTAAACTCATGGCACTCCTGTTGATACCGTCCAAAACCGCAAAGCTAACACTCCACGACATAGACTACCACAACGTCAAAACCATGATAGACAACGCCCGATCACTGATGGCACCGGGGCAGGGCCGCGCCGAGATCCGCTGCCCGATCTGCGGCGGCACCGCATGGACTTGCCGGGCAGAGACCAACTCCGGTCAGACTATAGTAGCCGCCTGCGACGCCGGGTGCTTTACCTGCTATGAGTAGCCGGGAGCTTGACTACAACTGGGCAGCACTGGCTTACGCCATCATCAATGACCGGGAGATTGACCCCGATAAAGCGGTCCGTAAGATATTCGGCATGTCATACAGCCGCCATAGCATGGCAGACGACCCCGACACCCTGGAGATGGTAAGACTCCGGGGGCAGGGATATACCTACAAAACCATATCGGAGATGACCGGGTACAACTTGGCGGCAGTTTGGGCACGGATTAATAGAGGGAGGTAAGACGATGGCAAAGATATTGGAGTACCGCAAGAGCGAGGAGTCCAGGCAGCAGATAATAGCGGGGCTGGAGGAGTACAAGCGCCAGCAGTTCGACGATGACTACCGCCGCCTTCAGGCCGCCTGCCGGGTGCCGCTGACGGCAGTGGAGAGGCAGAGGTTGAAACCATCAATGATAGATAGGGCCATGCCCTGGATACTGGTATTTGGCGGCTTTGCGGTCTTAATGGCGATAGGGGTGTTGGTCAACATGGCGGTCAACCTGAGCGCGGGCCTGCCGGCCATGTTCAACGCATGGTAGTCTGCACCGTCTACGCAGACGGTACTATCAACAACTATGGCTATGAGTCGTACTGGGACTGGCAGGAGCAGTTCAACCGGCGGCTTAACAACCGGCACCAAGAGGCGGAGCCCATCGTCCAGACCTTTAAATGGCGGGAGCCCCGGCAACCTAAGGAGCACAAGCCCAAAGAGCGCAAATATGAGGCCCGCTGGAAGATGTACGAGGCGGGCATGACCGACCGGGAGATTGCGGAGGCTGAGGACAAGACAACCTCAACCATCCATCTATGGCGGGCCGGCAACGGGCTGCCGGTCAACAGGAGGGCGTTATGAGGGGACCATTGCCACTGATTATCGCCTTGGTCATCGGCGTGATGACCGGGATAGGGCTAAAGATGCTGGACATGGCCGAGCAGGTCATGGGGGTGCTCTAGATGAGGGACTACTTCCACGGCAAGCCGGCCCCGGAGTTAATCAAGAGTGAGTTTGGGTACAAGACGATAAAGACGGACAGGCTGAAGGAGGTACAATGACTACTATTTACCAGTGCGACAAATGTAAGCAAATGTTTAGTAACCCCTGTGAGGCCCAAGAATGCGAGAGTTCACACCATGAGGTAGACACGACTGCACTCTATGAGTACAAGCACAAGGTGAACGAACCATATCCGAGGGATATCATTCTGCCGATGACTGACGGCGGTCTGGTCATGTATACCTACAAGTCTGTGGTGCAGGGGGGACAAAGATGAGAGAGATTAAATTTCGCGGCAAGCGGGTAGATAATGGCGAGTGGGTAAGCGGCTATATAATTGATTTTCCACAAACAAAGGAAACACTGATAGGCAAGTTTTATGCGAAGGACGACAACTTTACAGTCATCCCCGAAACCGTGGGGCAATACACGGGATTAAAAGATAAGAACGGCAGGGAGATTTATGAGGGGGATATTGTCAGCACGGATTTATCAAGACCATATAATGTGGTGCAGTTTAAGAACGGTTGTTTTGTTTTTCAATGCCATGATTCCGGGCAGGATTATTACGACACAATGACCCACTTGGACGATATCCAAATAATCTTACCTTGGTTTGAAGTCATCGGCAACATCCATGAAACGCCTGAACTACTGGAGGTGGACTGATGCGTGACTACTACACCATCGACTTGGGTGACGGATACATCGAGCATCACGACCACGGTGCTGTCTACTACACCCGCTACGGCGAGGACGTAGAGCCGTGCAGTGAGTGCGGGGAGCTGCGTGACCCGGACGAGTTAGACCACGATGACATATGTGTCAACTGCCGCCAGGTGATGGCGGAGGATAAAGAATTGGAGGATGAGGATGGACCGGACTGAGTGGCTAAGGCAACGAAAAGTGTTAATTGGCGGATCGGACGCTGCGGCCATAGTCGGGCTCAATCCATGGAAGTCCAATATCGAAGTGTGGCAGGAGAAAACTGGCCGGGTAGTAGCCGAGGATATAGGTCATAAGCCCTACGTCCAATACGGCATCAAGGCCGAGGAATATCTTATCAGTTTATTTATGTTGGACCACCCACAGTACCAGGTGACGACCAGACCCTTTGAGATACTGAGGCACCCACAGTACAACTTCCTCGGCGGCACCCTGGACGGGGAGATACAGGAGACCGAGACCGGTCGTAAAGGCGTACTAGAGATCAAGACTACCAATATACTGCAATCGATGCAACGCGAGAAGTGGATAGAGAAGATCCCCGACAACTATTACACCCAAGTCCTGCACTACCTGTTGGTGACCGGGTGGGATTTCGCGATACTGAAGGCCCAATTAA
>JAQVXF010000251.1 GCA_028709355.1 Syntrophomonas sp. | reverse complement strand
GGTTTACATTGGTGATGGTGATGTGGTCGTGGTCCACCAGAGTCAGTTGACCTAATCCGGAGCGGGCCAGTCCTTCCGCCGCAAAACTGCCACCTCCGCCGATGCCGAACACTGCCACCCGGCTCCGGGCTAGTTTCTCCATGGCGGCCTCCCCCAGCAGCATCTCGGTCCGGGCAAATTTGTCGTCCATATTTCCTCCTGTTTACAACATATTATCTTTAGTCTAAACCTTATGGTCTCAGAATCAAACTGCTGCCCGTCCAGAGCGGCTGGTGGATGGATTGGAAGTTATCGGTCACTCCTGGGGCGCGATGCATATCCATAACCCCCGGTTTGGTCAGACCGGCTCCGATACGGGAGGGGCGGGCGGGGATTGAGCCCCCAGACATAATATTATATGATGAGATGGATTACCGCGAGGATGGGAGCGATCAAGTATGTATCCGCGAGATATGGGGTATATGATGCCAGCCGAATGGGGGCCTCACCAGCGCACGTTCATCGCCTGGCCGATGCAGGATACCATGTGTTACCCGGCCGACTACGAGCGGGTGTGCCAGGGCTATGCCGAAATAATCACCGCGGTAGCCGAATTCGAGCCGGTCACGGTAGTAGTCAGGCCAGGAGATCAGGCTATGGCTGCCAACTTCATCGCCAGCCCCGGAATCGCTTTCCTGGAAGCGGACCATGATGACGCCTGGATAAGGGATAATGGCCCCACCTTCATAGTAGACCGGCGCGGGACGGTCGCTGGGATAAACTGGCGTTTCAATGCCTGGGGGGAGAAGTATCCAGCCTGGGAGTTGGACGATCGTTTGGCGACGGTCATCCTTGACCAACTGCAGGTGCTCCGGTTCGATGCGCCCTTGGTCTTGGAAGGTGGTTCCATCCATGTGGATGGGGAGGGGACCCTGCTTACTACCGAGGAGTGCCTGCTCAATCCCAGCCGCAATCCTGGCCTGGATAAGGCTGGGATTGAAAAATACCTGGGCTGGTATCTGGGGATCGACAAGGTGATCTGGCTGCAGCGCGGCCTGAGTGGAGATGAGACCGACGGCCATATCGACAACCTGGCTTGTTGGGCGGGGCAGGGACGGATCCTGCTGCAGGTCTGCGATGACCCCGACGATGATAATTATGCGGTCACCCGGGAAAGCCGGGCTATCTTGGGACAGGCGACCGACGCCCAGGGGCGGCAGCTGCAGGTGATCGAAATCCCCCAACCCCCGGCCCGATTTTATGAAGACCGGCGCCTCACCTTGAGCTACCTGAATTTCTACTACGTCAACGGGGGTATAATCCTGCCGTTGTTCGGCGGGGCTGCCGAATCTGCCGATGCCCAGGCGGTGGCAATCCTGAGCCGGGTGTTCCCGCAGCGGCGTGTCCGCACCGTGGATGGCGCGGCCATCGCCAGGGAGGGCGGCAATGTCCATTGCCTCACCCAGCAGATGCCGGCTGGGCAGCCAGTTTGAAACACAACTTGCCATTTTCGGGCCGGATCCAGGGCAGCGCCTGAGCGGATCGAGTGCTGGGCGATCCCGGTCAGGGATCCTTCCGGCCAAGGAAATCCCGGCTTGGACATGGCTGGACTGCAGGGGCGACCAGCCGGCGGCAGTCAGTTTGGTGCGGGGATTTAGGCGATACCCGCCGATTAAGGCTTAAGGAGTATTCATATTATCAATCAGGAAGAGGGAGGACAATGAGGCAGGTAACAGTGGCAGTGGTACAGATGAGTTGTACACCTGATCCCGACCAGAACTTGGCAAAAGCCGAGGGGCTAGTGCGCGATGCGGCTCGGGAGGGAGCTCAGGTGATCTTATTGCCGGAGTTGTTTGCGACCCGCTATTTCTGCCAGAAGGAGAAGCCCGAATACTACCAATGGGCAACCACCCTGGAGAGCAGCCCGGTCGTAATTCGTTTCCAGGCAGTGGCCCGGGAGCTGCATATCGTTTTGCCGATCAGCTTCTTTGAGAAGAAGAACCAGGCCCGCTACAATTCAGTGGCCGTGATCGATGCCGGCGGGGAGATCCTGGGGGTCTACCGCAAGAGCCATATTCCGGCTGGCCCCGGGTATCAGGAGAAATTCTACTTCAATCCCGGTGATACTGGGTTTCGGGTCTGGGAGACAGCTTACGGCCGCATCGGGGTAGGTATATGCTGGGATCAATGGTACCCCGAAGCGGCTCGTTGCATGGCCTTGATGGGGGCGGAGCTGTTGCTCTATCCCACCGCCATCGGTTCGGAACCACAGGACCCGGGGATTGATTCCAGGGACCACTGGCAGATTTGCATGCGGGGTCATGCCGCCGCCAACCTGGTCCCGGTGCTGGCCGCCAACCGGGTGGGGGTGGAGAGCGACGATGATTCCACCATCACTTTCTATGGCTCCTCCTTTATCGCCGGTCCCACCGGGAACATGATCGCGGCCGCCGGCCGGCAGGAAGAGACCTTCCTGTCAGCCTGCTTCGACCTGGACCAGCTGGAGCAGCAGCGGCTGGAGTGGGGCATCTTCCGGGACCGCCGCCCCGAACTGTACAAACTGATAGTGAGCAGTGACGGCGAGCGGACCGTCTAGGCCGGGCGGTTGGGAACAATACGTCCAGATTTATTGGTAGACCACTATCTCTTCCAGGGGTTTGCGTATTTTGGCCTTATCACTGGGCTGTGGGTAACCCAGAGGGGTAAAAGCCACCGTTTCCCAGCCTGGTTCCAGATGGAGGATCTCTCGGGCTGCCGGGGGATCGAAATTGGCCGGTGTCATTTTAAGCTGGAAGCTACCTTCCATGTTTTCTTCTCAACTTGGCAAGCACTTCCTGACCATCCAACAGTTCACCATCTTGAACTTGCTTTTCGGCCACCGC
>JAQVXF010000250.1 GCA_028709355.1 Syntrophomonas sp. | reverse complement strand
TACCACATTAAAGCTGGATGACATAGAGTCCTGCGCCCAGTTCCTGGTGCAGGATGCATCAATTGATGATGATTACACCGAATTCTTCTTGGGAAACAGCATCGCACCATCCGGATATGCCTGGTCCTTTCCTAAAGGAGATAAGCTGGCCAACATCGGCCTGGGGATGCAGGGCTCCCGGTCCAAGCCAGGCGAAGCTGTGAGGCTTCTCCGGCAGTTCATGAAGAGCCGTTTTCCCAACGGCCGGGTGGTGGAGATGGTGGTGGGAGGCGACCCCTGCTCGGGGCCGATAGAATCAGCCATTGCCGATGGCGTGATGCTGGTGGGAGATGCGGCTCATCAGACCGATCCGCTCACCGGCGGTGGCATACTCAATGCCATGCAGGCGGGAGTCATCGCCGGGGAGGTGGCGGCCAAAGCATTCTCAGAAGGCGATTTCACCCGAACAGGGCTGCATGAGTACGAGGCCCGCTGGAAGGAGGATATAGGCAAAACCATAGCCCGTAGCTTCCAGCTCAAGGAGTTCTTCGTAAAGCTCACGGATAAGGATCTGAACCAGCTCATAGGTTCACTGGCCAAAGAGGACATATCCAAGATGGATTTGCCAGGAATGCTGCGGATCTTGTTCAGGCTCAATCCCAGGCTGCTCTGGAGCTTGAAGAGCCTGATAATTTAGGGCAGGGCAGAGGTCTCCAACTCTACCCCTATTCAATTCCCTTATTTTTGGAATTCAGAATAGCACCCAAGTTCCGTCTGCTCTCTTGGGAAGCCTCTCCATATCAAAGAATACTGCGATCCTCTCTTTATCCGCATCTATGGCGGTCACACCCATATGGAAGATGTAACGTCTGGTCCTGCGCCCATCAGGGATATTCAGATGATGGTCTCGGCAGAGAAGGATGGCACTGGTTGCCTGCAGCGCCGGGCCACTCTGCAAGAAGAGCAGGCCCGGCAGGTTGAGATGTTGGTGGCTGGTGGTGGGATATCTCTCTTTCATCAATTCTCCCAGCTCTTCGCGACTGATCTCAACCACCCCCTCTGCGCTTCCCATGGCCATCAGGCTCTCATCGGCATGCACCCAGTCGATATAGGAGTGAAGGGCGCTTAAGATATAGCTGTCCCCCTTTCCTCTATTTTCGGCAGGAAGGAGACACTCCAGGTTCTTCATGAATGGCCGCAAGAGCGGACTGGTCCCGGTGAAGAGGCTCCCGGGCAGGTTTTCTACTTCCGTTCGGGCCAGCTGGCGAAGATCCCTCCCTCTGATATCGATGCGTATCATAGCCATACATCGGCTCACAGGGAAATATATCTGCCGGATTCGAAAGTGGGATGCTCCAACCTCTATGTGCCTCAAGCCCATTATGTCGCCAACCGTCCGAGCCATGAATCCGTTCTATTTAAAAATAATTTTGTATTTAATAAACTGCCATTCTCCTTAAATTAATTATATGGCCTCATAGGCAAATAGGAGGGAATATGGCGGTGAAAAGGATATAGGTTCCGCGAGCCGCATATTTAGCCATTGGAAATTAGGAGAAATATAAATTCCTAACCCAATACGTTCAACCTGTCATTACCACCTAAATGTAAATGGCAACTGCTTTAAAAGTTATTATCTAAAGTATTAGTCTAATTAAGTAAAATTAAAAGATATTCCCTTTCAAAACAAATTATTTATATCATTAGGTAATTCTGACATAAAAAAATATGGTGACAATTATGAGGGAGTCCACTGTAAAGATCCTTGACGATACGGATATGGAATTTGTGGAAACACTTAGGTCCTTGAGCGTTCCGCGCAATGTCGCAACGCTCATCACCTTTCTGGCCAATGTGGATGAGGCCTCCTCTCGGGAGATAGAGATGGGCTCAGATCTCCGCCAGCCCGAGGTCAGCATTGCCATGCGCACCCTGCGCGATAACAACTGGATAGAGGAGAAGGAGATCAAACGCGAGGGCAAAGGCAGACCGATGAAGGTTTACTCTCTGAAAGCCGGAATCGAAGATGTTATTAAGCACTTCGAAGAGGAGAAGCTGCACGAGTCCGCCCAGGCCATGGAGAGCATTCAGAGGCTAAAGCAGCTCATATCACCCTGAAGATCAGATGAAAAGATGAAAAACTTCTAGGGATGTTCAGTGGAGGTGACTGCTTAGTACCTCCACCTCGATTTTTGCCGCAATATTTTTGCCCAGGGATATCTTCATGCCGTCGACCTCAATTACCACCGGCCCCCCAAAGGGTTGGTTGGCAATCTTGCGTATATGCCTGCCTCTTCGTATGCCCATGGATTCGAATCTCTTTCCCCAATCGACATCGCTATAAATGGCCTTGACTTCCAGCGTCTGATTGCAGGGAGCCTTGCTCAGTTCAATGTACCTCATTTCAATTAGGTCTCTTCCATTGCGATTGGATCTTTGCTTTCGCCCCAAGCCTTCGCAGCTCGAGCGTCTTTATCAGCGGCATAGATCCAGGGTGGCTTGTCAGGGGATCTCGATGGCCGGGGCAGTCGCCAGAGGCGTTAGCAGTTTTTGCCAGAGCACATACCCCTCCCCGGATAAACCTTGCGCAAATGGGGGGCCGTCTCTTTCAGATCCTTACATTCACCCCTCTATCCTTTAGATAAGACTTAACCTGCCCTATGCTCCACTCTCCGAAATGAAAGATGCTGGCAGCCAGTGCCGCTGATGCTTCGGTCTGGCTGAAGACCTCAAGCATATGATCAGGGCTGGCGCAGCCGCCCGATGCGATTACCGGAACATTCACCCTTCGTGCCACCGCATCGGTGAGGGGAATATCAAAGCCGTCATAGGTTCCATCCCGGTCCATGCTGGTGAGGAGGATCTCGCCTGCACCCAGAGAGACGGCTC
>JAQVXF010000249.1 GCA_028709355.1 Syntrophomonas sp. | reverse complement strand
AGGCTGTATGCGGGTCATCGGTTTCAGTGTGGGAGAAGTGTCGGGATTGCTGTTCAAGGAGAACCTGGTCCATGCGGTATTGGGAGTTGGCTTGGGATTGCCTTTTGGACGTTATCTGGCTTCCGCTTATATTCAATCAGTGACCACGGATCTGTATACGCTGCCGGTGATCATATATCCCCGTACTTATCTCTTTGCTGGGCTGGGGACCATTATCTTCATATTCCTGGCCCACAAGTTATCGGTACAGGGAATCAGGAAAATGGACCTGGCGGAGGCATTGAAGAGCCCGGAATAGAACGTGATTCGGAAAGGGAGGATATTGGGGCATGGAAGGCCAGGTGCTGATGAGACTCGAGCAGGTGACTAAGACCTATGACATGGGCGAAATCAAGGTCGAAGCCCTCAAAGAGACTACCCTGGAGGTTTTCAACGGAGAGATGTTGGTCATCCTTGGACCCAGCGGCTCCGGCAAGAGTACCCTGTTGAATCTCATGGGAGGCATGGATTCGCCTACCAGCGGAAAGGTCATTTTTCAGGATCAGAATATCACCGGCGGTGGCGAAGATGTGTTGACCCACTACCGTCGCAACGAGGTGGGGTTCGTATTCCAATTCTATAATCTGATCCCCGACCTGACCGCGCGGGAGAACGTTGAGCTGGCAGCGGAATTGGTCAAAAATCCCCTTCCCATCGATGATATTCTCAAAGAGGTGGGATTGAACGAGCGGATGGACCACTTCCCCTCGCAGATGAGCGGGGGAGAACAACAACGCATCTCCATAGCCCGGGCAGTTATAAAAAATCCCCGCCTGCTGCTCTGTGATGAGCCCACTGGAGCCTTGGACTATGAAACCGGCAAGCTGATCTTGGCCCTGTTGAAAAAGATAAACCAGGAGAAAGGCTGCACCGTAGTCCTGATCACCCATAACATAGCTATCGGTGCCATGGGGGACAGGGTAGCCCGGATGCGCAGCGGGGAGATCGTGGAGATGATCGAGAACGCCAATCCCTTATCACCGGAAGGAATTGAATGGTAATGGGCATCCTGCTGCGGAAACTGGGTCATTTTATCCATCGCAACCTGGGTCAGTTTCTGGCAGCCACGACCGTGGTAATGGTGGGGATCATGGTATACGTGTCGATGAACACCGCCTACTATAATCTGAGCCAATCACAGAGCAGATTCTATAATGATAATAACTTTGCCGATTACTATTTTCAGGTGGTAAAAGCGCCCGAAGAAGTAGTCAAGCGGATCGAAGCGGTGGAAGGCGTAAAACGAGCCACTGGCAGAATCCAGAGGGATGTGGCTCTCTTCAAGCCCGATCATGATCGGGCCACCGCCCGCCTGGTCAGTTTTAACTTGCCCATGGATAATGAACTTAATAGGATAACGGTCGACCAAGGCCGGATGTTTGCTGCCGCACTGGGCGGAAGCTATGTGGAAGCGCTGGCCGACCCCCAGTTTGGGCCGGCCAATGGGCTGGAGTGGGGGGATACGGTTACGGTGGTAGTGGAAGGGAAGGAGAGGCTTCTAACCCTAGTGGGATCGGCATCCAGCCCCGAATTCATCTATCCTATCAAAGATACCACCAATATTTTACCGGACCCCCAGAATTTTGGGATATTTATGATTGAACAGCGGCAAGCCCAGCAGTTGCTGGGCTTGCCCGGGCAGATCAACCAGGTGTTGCTGGAATTTACCCCGGGGGCCGACCAAACTGAGGTGGTAGCCGCGGTCGAGGAGATGCTCCAGTCTTATGGGGTGGTTGCTTCTTACGGGCGTAAATACCAGATCAGCCATGCCGTCCTACAGGCCAAGCTGGACGGTATCGGTTCGGTAGCGCTCTATCTGCCCTTTATATTTCTGGCCATCGCGGCTGGAATCCAAATGATCATCCTGCGCCGGATGATCAAAATCCAACGCACCCAGATCGGGGTGATGAAAGCCCTGGGTTACAGCAACCCCCAGATAATAGCCCACTACACAGTATATGCCCTGGCGGTCAGCAGCCTGGGAGCAGCGACCGGGATAGTCCTGGGCATATTTCTGGCCGGTGGCATCTCCGAATTATTCGCTCAATATTTTAACCTGCCAGGGGGATTGAAGACCTTCGATTTTAAAACCGTAGCCGACAGCCTGCTGCTTAGCCTATCGATCGGGACTATCGCTGGCATAGCTGGCTCCCAAGGTGTATTACGGATCCAACCGGCTGAGTCCATGCGCCCCGAACCACCGCCCTTCAACAGCCAGAGTTACTTGGAAAGATGGACCGCCTTGTGGAGCCGCCTGTCACCGGAATGGAAGATGACTTGGAGGAACATCGGGCGCAACCGGGGACGTTTTATGGTTACCATCTGTGGCGTGATTTTTGCGGTTTGCCTACTCATCATTGCCTTCTTTTACCGGGATGTGGTCGATTACATGCTGCAAAAATTCTTTTATGAAGGCGAGACCTATGACATCACGGTTCGATTCGATTCCATGATAAATGAGCATGAATTGCTGAACCTGGAACGATTGGATGGGGTTCAGAAGACTGAGCCATTTATTGAGATGCCGGTCAAAATTACCTACCATGACCGGTCCGCTGACGAGGTTTTATTGGCCTATCCGGAAGACATGACCATGAAGAAACTGCAGGATGAAAGTGGTGCGATAATTAGAGTCCCCCCAGATGGGATAGTTATCAACCAGAGGACGGCGGAGAAACTAGGCCTGAAGGCGGGGGACCAGGTAGATGTCCAGACCATGCTTCCCTATGGACCGATTCATTCCGATCGTATGCTGATTACCGGTGACACTCAGCAGTTGTTTGGGGGTGGATCCTATATCAGCCTGGCTCGGGCCAACTTGATCCTGCAGGAG
>JAQVXF010000248.1 GCA_028709355.1 Syntrophomonas sp. | reverse complement strand
GCACTTCTTCCTGTTTTGGGGATTTGTGTTCCTGGCGATGGCAGCTGGTATTGACGCCGCCCATCATTGGATTCACTGGCCTAATCTAGAGGGAACGAACTATATTGTGATGTCCTGGATCGTCGACGTGACCGGCTTCCTGGCCATGATCGGCATCATCCTACTGGCATACATCCGGTATGTCCAGAAGCCTGAACGCCTCAATGATACCAAAGCATCCGACGGATGGATCATTCTTTTGGTATTTACCATTCTCTTTACCGGGTTTGTTATCGAGGGCGCCAGAATCGCCGCCCAGATTCAACAGACCCCCTTCCTGGAACAGGTCCCCTATGAAAAAGTGGCTTCCCCCTTTGGTTGGATGTTTGCGGCTATCATGGGCGGAATGTCGGTGGATACATTGTTGATGTGGCATCGTTACCTATGGTGGTTCCACATGACTATAGCCTTCCTGTTCCTGGCGTTAGTACCTTTCACCAAACTGTGGCACATCGGTGCCGGTATGTTCAACTACGCGTTCCGTGACCTGGAACCGTCGGCTAACCGGATGGTCTACAACATCGAAGAAGCGGAGACCTTTGGAGCCGAACATATCGAAGATTTTGGCTGGAAAGACCTCCTCGACCTGGATGCCTGCATCCGCTGCGGGCGCTGCCAGGAGAACTGCCCTGCCTATAACACCGGCAAGCATCTGAATCCCAAGATTACTATCATCCAACACATGAAACAGCATTTGGATGCCAAGGCTCCTTACCTGATCGCTCAGAAGGGTGAGGATACTCCCCATGAATAGATGGATATGACCGACGGAGCAGCCACCGAGGTTGTGAATCCCATGGTGCAGAGCCTGCTTTACGATGTGGTCACTACCGATGTGATCTGGGACTGCACCAACTGCCGGGCATGTATGGAACACTGCCCCATGTACATCGAACATATCCCCAAGATCACCGAGATGCGCCGCAACCTGGTCATGTGGCAGGGTGACATGCCCGGTGAAGCCCAGGCGGCTTTCACCAACATGGAGCGCAACTACAATCCTTGGGGAGTAGGTTGGGCTGGCCGGGCCGGATGGCTGCAGGAAAGAGGCGTCCGCGAGATGGTCAACCTGCTGCCGGAAGACGGCGGCGAGTTCGAATATCTGCTCTATGCCGGCTGTGCGGTGTCCTTCGATGATCGCTACAAGAGAGTCGGCGAAGCACTGGTAAGGTTACTGGACAAAGCCGGAGTAAAATTCGGTTACCTGGGCACGGAAGAATATTGCTGCGGTGACTCAGCTCGCCGACTAGGCAACGAATATCTCTACCAGACCCTGGCTAATCAGAACCTGGAATCCTTCAATAATTATGGCGTCAAGAAGATAATCGTGGTTTGCCCCCATGGTTATAATACCCTGAAGAACGAGTATCCGCAGATGGGCGGCAATTTCGAAGTATACCATTATACCGAGATCCTGGCCAAACTGATCGCGGAAGGCAAGTTGAAACCGACCAAGTCGCTGGGAGCCAAGATGACTTATCACGACTCCTGCTTCCTGGGCCGGCATAACAACATCTATGATGAGCCCCGCAAGATACTGCAATCGGCTGGGGGCAGCATCATCGAAATCGAGAAGGCTCGTAACTTTGGCTTCTGCTGCGGAGCCGGCGGCGGGCGGATGTGGTTGGAAGAGCATGCGGTTGAGGGTTACAAACGTATCAACGACACCCGCACCGATCAACTGCTGGAACCCAAACCGCAGATGATTGTCACCAACTGTCCCTTCTGCCTGACCATGGTTTCAGACGGAGTCAAGGGCGTTGAGGCTGACGTGGAAGAGCCCACCAAGGTCTATGACGTGGCTGAGGTGCTGTGGCAGGCGATGAGCTAGCCAAAACGGCAAGGTGATACCGCTGAGGATCCCCGGTAACGGGGATCCTCTTTCACTATGGCCCGGAATAACTTGGTAACGCTTGCATTACTGATCGTCCATGCTAAAATACTAAGGAATATATCGTTAAGAAGTTGTCAGGGAAAATAGGGTGATATCCATACTGCTGACAGAAAGGAGCACATCATTTGAAGGTCGCCATATATCCGGGCAGTTTCGATCCTATAACCTATGGGCACGTAGATATCCTGGAGCGATCCAGTAAGATGTTTGACCGGATCATTATCGCTGTCGTACATAATATAGGCAAAAAGGCCCTCTTTACCCTGGAAGAAAGGGAAAAGCTAATCAGTAACGCCACCCGACATATTCCCAACATTGAAATTGAATCCTTCAAGGGTCTCACCGTGGATTTTCTACTGGAGAAGCAAGCCAGGATTATTATACGAGGCCTCAGATCCTTCACCGATTACGAATATGAGTCGCAGATAGCCCGCTACAATAAAGCCCTTTACCCGGAAGCGGAGACCATCTTCATCCTGGCGGAAAGCAAATTTATGTTTGTGAGCTCCAGTGGCGTTAAAGAGGCGGCTTTGTTGGGAGGAGATGTTAGTTCCATGGTACCTCCGCATGTGTTTGAAGGCCTGAAACAGAAGTTGAAGGAAATCGAGGCTCATAGTTAGCCGATTGAAGAGACTGCCTCCCGCTGGGGGACAGTCTTTTTGCTGGCCAGGGCTTCATTGGAGGTCATGAGGAGAAGCCGTGGACAAGGTTGGCAGACCAGACCGCGGACCAGGATTAAGTGAGGAGGCGTCACCTATTTAACATTGGTGATGATACTGTTCATGACTTCGACAACCGCTGTAGGATCGGATCGAGAACCGCACAGATAACCAGGACTGAAAAAAAGGCAGTCTGTTTGGGGTATAATGCTTGTATCAGGACTAGAAAGGGAATATGGATGACAGAACGGGATCGTCAAATAAAAATTGTGGAAAAAGGC
>JAQVXF010000247.1 GCA_028709355.1 Syntrophomonas sp. | reverse complement strand
TATGCCAAATGTGGAGAGGCTGATGAGGGCGGCCTTTCAATCGGATGAAAGCTTGAGAGAGACATTAAAAGAGGTCATAGCAGAGCTGGGTCTGTCCGCGCGGGACTTTTCCAAGGTATCAGCCATTCCCCAGAGCACCCTCTATAAGATCCTTTCCGGACACAGAGAGCCGAATATCACTACTCTGCGCCAGATCGTCAAAACCGTCCGCGGGATGGAGGGCTCGGAAGGAAACTTTATAGCCATCATCGCCGCCCGGCCGGTCTTAGACAAGATCAGCGAGAAAAAGATGAAGATAGGAGACAGGATGCTGACCCTGCGGGAATATTCGGCCACGACCATCGAAGAGGCCATCATTGCTGCCATACGGGCGGAGAGGGATGGTGCCTCAGCTCTGGTCTGCGCTCCCATCGTCAGCCCCACCGTAGAGAAGCTGCTTTCTATTCCGGTGGCCACCATAATCCCCAAGGACAGTGTCATCAGGGCCATAGAGGTCGCTGCCAGAAAGATTGAATAGGATCGAATTCAAATCCGGATGGGATAAAATAGATGAGTCCCGTATTAAAGGTCCAGATTGCCAAGCCTTCTGCCTCCGGCATTGTGATTTTCTTGCTCTTAGCCTGTCTTTTGATAAATCTCTCTTCCGGTCAGAGCCCTCCTGTCTTCCAGAGCGTGAGCGGTGAGTTTGCCCAGAAATGGATTAAGGACTACAAGAAAGAGAGTGGAATTGCTGATCCAGCAAAGATAAGTTCGAATCAGAGCCAGGACAATGATAGCGATCTATGGAGTTGGGGCAACGCACCCCGGGGCAGCAAGATAGTGGACGGCCAACTGGAGAGAGATGCAAATTATCTGCGGCCCCTGCTGAATCTGACCAGCAACTGGCTGGATGAGCTCTACACCGATTCCGACACTGGCCTGCCCATGGAGGTCTATTCCGATCCGGTTACGGGAAGAAAATATTATCACATCCTCAATCCCAATACTGGAATTGCCTTCTTCACCTATTGCACTTATGAGGACGAGAAGACCGGCCAGACGGTTTATGTCTACGTTGACCCGGATACAGGCAAAGAGGTCCAGGCCACCTCTGCGCCTGTTGCTATCATAAAATCCCTGGCGGGAAGCCTGGCCGATAATCTGATCTAAAGAATTAGAGGTATATTCAAAGCCAATCCCAAAAGGCTTTTATTTCTCGGTCTCAGATGCAACGACCCGTGGGGTCTTTGCAGATGAAGAGCATATGGGCAATCTCTGCCGTCCTGGTGCTATGTCTTACGGCGGCATTATGCAGCGGGCAGGATGCCGGCAATTTCCAGAGCATAGGCGGAGATTACGGCAAAAAGATGATCAGCGTAATCGATGCCAATGATACAGAGCAGGCTGCAGAAAGCAATAAAAACGGCACCCTATGGAGCTGGGGAAGCTCTCCCAAAGGAAGCAAGATTGTGGACGGAATGCTGGTAGAAGATCCCATATATTCCCTAAAAAAGCTAAATGTCGTCTCCAACTGGCTGGGCGATTCGCTGGTTGATCCCTATGGGGTGACGGAGCCCGCCTATGCCTATACCGACCCGGATACTGGTCTTCCAGTTCAGACCTATGTCGATCCTGTCACAGGCCATCACTATTATACTTACACCGATGCCAAATCCGGAAAGCAGGTCTATGTTTACTTCAATCCCCAGACCGGGGAGGCGCTCTACACCAGCTATGCGCCTATCTCCGGCCAGTATGTTATGGCAAATCAGAGCTTCACTCTGCCCCCCATATTCAATTGAGAGGCTCTGTCCAGGAGGAAGCTCTGCTGCCTGCAATTTCGGCAGAGGGAAAAGGAAAACGGCAGCATCATGCGAAAGCCTTTTATGGTTTTGCGGCAATTCCGCATCGGTGGGGACAGTATGAAAACTGCACTGGCAGCATGGGCATTATTGATAGCTTGTCTCTTGGCCGGCATTGGTCTGGCCCAGAATGAGGATCGCTTTCAGAACATCGGCGGGGACTACGGCAGGAATGTCATCAGTTCCCTGACCGCCAATGAAACCGCTGTGGCAGCCGGCAACAATGACAGCAACAGCACCCTATGGAACTGGGGAAATATTCCCAAGGGAGGCATGCTGGTGAACGGAAGCCTGGCCAAGGATCCCTTCAATACCCCGGGTCCCATAGACAATCCCGATAGCTCATATACCCGGGTCGGCGTGGATGCATTTACGGGAAGAGCCATCTATTCTTACAGGCCACCTGAAAGCTTAGAAGCCAAATATTTCTATGTAGATCCTTATACCGGACTTCCGGTCTATGTGGAAAAGGCAGATGTCACATTCGATGGCCTCAGCCCAGATCCATCTGCAAGCGGAAGCTATGAACTTCCTTCAGCCTTCCGATAGGGATGTATTGCGAGTCTAGCTAAAGGAGTGAAGAGGAATGAAGTACATTGCCATAATTTTATGTTTGATAGCCCTTGCCGCAGCCGCGGAATACAATGACTGGCAGCAGGGAGCGGCAGACGGCCTCAAATATGGATTTAAGATGGGACAGGCATATCAGAATGCATTGAACGGCGTGAATGTGACCGGATTTAACGCCGAGGTTGATAGATACAATGCCTGGATTCAGCAAAATTTTGGAGATGACCCTTATCTGATGATGTCGAAGATGCCAATCAATGGAATCGACCTTACCAGGCCGGTTCTCATAGCCAACAACACCACCAGTGGTGGCATACCCCACAAAATCGACGGTATGAGTGAGATAAATGGGCCGAGCTATACCACAAATGATGAGAGCCTGCTGCCGAAAAGCCTGGATCTGACAAAAGCAAAAAATGTCGATTCTGCTCTTAGTGGCTCGCAATATTTGCCCTGGGTTTGAGTCCCAGGG
>JAQVXF010000246.1 GCA_028709355.1 Syntrophomonas sp. | reverse complement strand
GCTCCATTAAAAGGAGGGCGGGGATTCCTGTCCGAGGAAGAGAAGCAGAACAAACCCCAGATAACCCCGGCCCTGCTGAAACGCATCTTCGGTTACCTGCGCCCCTACTGGAAACAGCTGAGCCTGACCATTGTGGCCATTATCGCCTCCTCGGTTTTCGGGATCCTGCCCACCCTTTTGACCGGACGGATAATCGACGATGGCCTCATCAACCGGGATTTGAACATGTTGGTGATACTGGTGGGGATCTCCCTGCTGGTCCTGGTGCTTTCCAACCTGATCGGCATCCTGGAGGGGTACCTGGGCATCTGGATGGGAGCCAACATCACCGGTGACATGCGCCGGCAGATGTACCAGCACCTGCAGCAGATGTCACAGCGGTTCTTCGCTGACAGCAAGCAGGGCGACATCATCACCCGCATGACCAGCGATATCGACGGAGTGCAGAACATAGTCAGCACTACCCTGGTCAACATAATCAAAAATGTCATCACCCTGACCGTGGCCCTGATAGCCCTGTTCAGTAAAGATGCGGTACTGGCGGCGGTGGGCATGATCATCGTCCCCCTTTTCCTGTTGCCGACCAAGAAGGTGGGCAAGCTGCGGTGGGAGATAACCACCGAGTCCAAGCGCCACCAGGATGATATGAACCAGATAATCAACGAGACCTTGAGCGTCAGCGGCCAGATGCTCTCCAAATTATTCGTCAACCAAGCGATGGAATACCAGGCCTATGACCGGGCCAACCGCAACATGATCCGGCTGAATATGAAGGAGAGCCTGGCCGGGCGTTGGTTCCGGGTGAGTATGAACGTTATCACCAATACCGGACCCATGCTGGTCTACCTGGCCGGGGGGCTGTTGATGATGAGGTACGGCAACACCAGCCTCACCATCGGCGACATCACGGTAATGGTGGTTCTGTTGGGCCGCATGTACAACCCCGTCAACCAGCTGCTCAACATCCAGGTGGACCTGATCCGCTCTCTGGCTCTTTTCACCCGGGTATTCGCCTATTTCGACCTGCCGGTGGAGATCAAGAATGCTCCCGATGCCATCGTGCCGGCCCGTTTCGATGGTGACCTGCGCTTTGAAGGGGTGCACTTCCACTATGATGCCGGCCAACCGGTATTGCAGGACATCGATTTTGCGGTGGCCCAAGGCCAGTCGCTGGCCATCGTCGGCCCCTCGGGAGCGGGCAAATCCACCCTGGTCAGCCTCATCCCCCGCCTCTATGATGTGACCGGAGGCAGCATCCGCATCGATGGCCGGGATATCCGAGATTTGGACCTGGACTTCCTGCGCTCCCACATCGGGGTGGTGACCCAGGACACTTACCTGTTTAACGGCACCATCCGGGAGAACCTGCTCTATGCCAAGGCCAGTGCCCGCCCGCCGGAAATAGAGCAGGCCTGCCGGGAAGCCAACATCCATGACTTCATCAGCAGCCTGCCCCAGGGCTACGACACGGTGGTGGGCAACCGGGGCATCAAGCTGTCAGGGGGCGAGAAACAGCGTCTGTCCATAGCCCGCATCATCCTGCGCCGTCCCCCTTTGGTGATCTTCGATGAGGCTACCTCTTCGCTGGACTCCATCTCGGAGAGCCTCATCCAGGAGGCCATCGGTCCCTTGCTGGCCCGCAGCACCAGCATCATCATCGCCCACCGCCTGTCGACCGTGATGGCCGCCGACCAGATCCTGGTGCTGGAGGACGGCCGGGTGGTGGAGCGGGGCCGGCACCTGGAGCTGCTCCAACAAGGGGGTCTATACACAGAATTGTACGAGACCCAGTTCCGCGAGGCGTTTCCCGGCAGCGAGCCGGCGGCGGAAGATATCGGCTCAAAAGCTTTCCGACCCCGGGCGGAAAGCGTGGCCTAAATCCAGATGCTAGGGTCCGGCTGATTTGGCGCCCTTCACCTAACCGTCGACCCGGCTGAGAGTGGAGACCGTACTGGTTATGATCAACTGGGCCAGCCCAACTGAGTGTTGTCCCGATCTGGCCCAGCCATGGCGGCCGGCGCAGTTTTTTCCCGGTTCGCCGGGGAGGGAGCCATCGCTAAAGGTGGAGGATAACAGAAAGGGGGTGAAACGTCTTCAGCATAGAACACCAATTTGGCAACTGTTTACATTTCACCCGGTTGGTCCGATAATGGTTTTAGGATCGACCCCACAGCAGATCGTAATGGCGTATAGGAAGATGAGGAGGGATACCGAGATGACCGACATAGACAAAGACCTGGTCACGCCCGAGAAGAAATATATCGATCCCAAGGAATATGAGCCTGCCCGGCGCAACCATGCCACCCCCGAAGATAAGCGGGCCCTGGGCGTGGGTGCCCTGCTGTTCGCTGGAGCGGCAGCTGGATTCATGCTTCTGACCGCTTCGGGCAAAGCCCTGCGCAGTGTGCTGAAACCGCGCCGGTAACCACCCCGCGGCGGGAGAGACTAGGAAGGAGCTGACAGCATGGGTATTCTATCGTGGATCGTGGTGGGAGCGGCAGCTGGTTGGCTGGCCAGTATGGCCATGGGCAAAAACGCCCAGATGGGAGCTCTGGCCAACATCGGGGTGGGCATAGCGGGGGCGCTCATCGGCGGATTCATCCTGGGGCTGCTGGGCATCGGCGGGATTACTGGGATCAATGTCTACAGCATCCTGGTGGCCACCTTGGGAGCCATCGGCTTGCTCTATGTGCTGGATCGGGTCAAGAAATGATTCTGCCCCTCCCGGTCCAAGGACCCGGGCCCCCATCGCCGGGCAGCATGGCAGCGACAGCGGATGTTGCCCCACTCCTTGAAGCCGGCAGCAGCGGGCCCAGACCGACCCTGACCACATGGGTGGTTAACCCGGGAAATCAGTCCCAACGGTGAGCATCTGGGCCAGGAACCGGCGGATGGGGGT
>JAQVXF010000245.1 GCA_028709355.1 Syntrophomonas sp. | reverse complement strand
GTCTCCTTCCCGGGCGGCCTCCAGCACCGCCTCCACTATCATCCCGTAGCCGGTGCAACGACACAGGTTGCCGGCGATTCCCGCCCGGATCTGGGCTGCGGTCGGTTGAGGATTGCTGGCCAGCAAGGCTTCCGCCGCCAATATCATGCCAGGGGTACAGAATCCACATTGGACACTGCCCGCCTTGGCAAAATTGCGCTGCAATAGATCAAATCGGGCGGTGGTACGAAAACCTTCGATGGTGACCACCTGGCGCCCGACCAGGGTCCCAGCCGGCACCAGGCAGGAGTTGACCAGCCGCCCGTCCAGCAGGACTGAGCAACTGCCGCACTCCCCTTCCCCGCAGCCTTCTTTGGTGCCGGTCAACTGGAGGTCATCCCGCAGCAGGTCCACCAGCCTTTTCAGGGGGTCGACGGTGATCTCCACGGACTGGCCGTTTAGCTCAAAACTGATCGTCATCTCCACTCTGCATCAGCTCCATAATGTATTCGGGCGTGACAGGTATCTTGGTCACCCTTTTGCCGATGGCATTCTGCACGGCCAGGGCCAGGGCCGGTGCGGCCCCGATAAAGGGCAGTTCCCCCAGCCCCCGGGCTCCAAAAGGACCACCCGGGTAGGGGTTATCCTCTATCAAACGACAATGGATAATCGGAAAATCCATAGCCGTAGGGATCATATACTTGGTCAGGTTGTCCTGCTGCACCTGGCCTTGGACTACCTCCATCACTTCCATGCCCGCATAGGCCAATCCCTGCACTAGGCCGCCCTCGATCTGGCCCTGCACGATGCGGCGGTCGATAGGTGTGCCGATGTCATAGACGCCCCACACCCCGGTCACCTCCACCCCTCCCGTGAGCGGATCTACTTCGACTTCGACCAGATTGGCTCCCCACGAGTATTCCAGGTAAGCGTTGCCTTCCAGCTGCACCTTATCCCAGTGCAATGCTGCCGGGTACTGGAAGTCGCGGTGGAGGTCCAGCTCCGGTTCCTGCCAGTGCTCTTTCATCTCCAGGCAGCAGTCCGCTAGAAGTTTGCCCACGATCATGGTAGTTCGCGAGGCCACGGTGGGACCGGAATCGGGGGCGGTAGATGTATCCGGATAGTGATGGATGACTTGGTCAATGGGGATCTGCAAAGCCTGGGCCACTATCTTGCGCAGGGTAGTCAACACTCCTTGACCCAGTTCGGTGCTCGATACAAATATCTGCACCCGGCCATCGGCATATCTCTTGAGGCGGACCCGCGACTTGATGATGTCCTGCTCTCCACTGCCGGTAAAACCACAACCGTGGAAGAAGAAGCTCCATCCCCGGCCGGTGAGCTGATCGGATGATTGGGCCACCACTGGGGGTTGGCTTCTCCCCTCGGCCATGGACGTTAGCTCTTCCACCATCTGCTCCAGCTTGATTTCCTGCTCCAGCCGGCCTCCGGTGGAGGAGGTATCACCCTGGTGGAGGAAATGGCGCTGCTTGAACTCGATTGGGTTCAGTCCCAAGCGGCGGGCGATGTTCTCCATGTGCATCTCGATGGCGAAGAATGCCTGGGGGCCGCCGAAACCGCGAAAGGCCCCGCTGACCACTTTGTTGGTAGCATAAGCCCGGCCATGGACCTCCAGGTTTTCTATGTTGTACACTCCGCCAGCCGAAAAGATGGCCCGCTGCAGCACTACGCTGGACAGGCCCGCATAGGCACCTCCATCGGTTTTGACCTCGATGTGGCGGCCCAGGATGGTGCCGTCCCCATCGATGTAGCTGCGGTATTTTATCACTGCCGGGTGTCGCTTGGTAGTGCATATGATATCCTCCTGGCGGTCATAGACCAACTGCACCGGGCGTCCCGATTTGATGGCGGCCAGAGCGGCATGGACCGCCGGCAGCGAGGGGAATTCTTCCTTGCCCCCGAAACCCCCGCCGGTAGGCAGCTGCACTACCCTGATCCGCTCCTGGGGCCAGCCCAGGGCGCTGAGTAAAGCTTCCTTTATATAATAGGGACACTGGATGGAACCATACACGGTGATCTGCTCATCCTCATAAACGGCCAGTACCGCCTGGGTCTCCAGGTAGAGTTGCTCCTGGTAGCCGGTTTCGAACTGCTCTTCCACACAAAAATGGGCCCGGCCCATGGCATCGGCCAGGTTGCCTTTGGAATAGTGGTACTCGACAAACCAGGGGTGGTCGCCGCAGATGAAGTCGGCCTGGCGCTGCTCTGCTTCTGCTATGCTCAGGATAGGCTCCAGGTCCTGGTATTCGACTTGGATGGAGTCGATGATCTGCAGGATGGTGGCTTTGTCCGGCCCCACCACCAGCAATATCGGTTCCCCTATGTAATTGACCCGGTCTGGGGCAAAAAAGGGTTGGTCCTTATAGACGATGGGGACAACGTTCTGGTGAGGAATATCATGGTGGTCGACGATGCAGTAACCGGGGGGCAGGTCGGGGATGGCGATCGATCTGATCCGCGCCCGGGGGCGGTCGGAGCGAAGAGTGCGGGCGTAGAGCATCCCCGGCAGTCTTATGTCGGCACAGTACCGGGCCTGCCCGCTGACCTTATCATCGAAGTCGAATCTTTGGATCGGTGTACTGATTGGGTCCATTCAACATCCCCCCTGCGCGGCGATCAAAGTCAAGGCCCGCTGGTAATCCTCCATGGTGTCGATATCGATCAGTATCCCGGGGCAATTAACGGCCACCGTACTGGCCGGCTGGCGGCGGATAAACTCTCTCAGGTTGCTGCTGTCCGGCCAAGCCATGATGGGATCGATCAAGGCAGCTGATAAAAGCAGCGGGTGCCCGGTTTGGCCTGTATATACCGGGATCACTGTCTCGGCTGCGACAGCCAGCATTTTTTCATACACGACCGGGCTGACCAGGGGGTAATCACCGGGCAGGAAGAAAAACCGCTCCGCTCTTATG
>JAQVXF010000244.1 GCA_028709355.1 Syntrophomonas sp. | reverse complement strand
TTAACGCCGGCCCCATCCAGGCCCGGATCTACCTGGAGGAGGGTGTGGCAGACCTGGCCTGCGTCTGGGGCCTCGATCGGCCCTGGGAGGGTGCAGAGATCATCTGGAGCGGCGAGAGGGAGATGGGGCTGCTCTTCCGTGACCGAGCGGCTCTGTCTGATCTGGCAGGCCTGCCTTTAGTGGGCTGGCATGGGGACTGCTCTTTAAAATCTGCCTTTGATGCCGTCCTGCAGCAGCGCGGCATAGCCAACCCCCGCTTTGTGCGGTGGGCAAAGACGCAGCGCGCCGTGGCTGCGGCAGTGGCTTCCGGCCGGGCCGATGCGGGCTATGCCCAGAGGGAGGCGGCAGAGGAAGCAGGCCTCGGCTTTGAGCCGGTGGGGAGGGAGAGGATCATGCTCCTGGCCAGAAAAGAGAAGGTATATGACCGGCGCATCAAGTCCCTGCTCCAGGCTCTCTCCGAGCCTGTAGGGGCATAGAGGTATCCAGCCGGCGCTGGTAGTAGCTGAGGGGATGGCTGACCCTCCGGCACAGCTCATCCTGCCCGGGACAGTTGCCGTAGGTGGCCATGGTGGCGCAGGCAGGCGGCTTGTATCGGGTGCCCGAGGCCCCGGCGATATGCTCCACCTGGTAGCGGGTCCTCTCCGAGTCGAAGTCCGGGCTGGTGTTGAAAAGAGATATCACCTCATCCGCAGTCATATTGATATGCAAAAGAAAGCTCACCAGTGCAAACCTTGCGCTGTGGGCCAGGTTGACCCCTCGGGCCACATCGGAGAGCATTTTCTTGATGCAGGGGGGAAAAGCCCCCTCTTCTACGGCACCCAGGTCCACCCTCTCCCTGGCCTTCAGGGCCTCGAGCTGTTCTCGCAGGGGCTGCAGGTATTCCTCTAAAGAGGCGCAGATCGGCTCATTTACAGGCAGGGGCAGACCCTTGAGAACCCTCACTCTGGCCGCCTCCTCCATCAGCCTCTTCAGCTCCTCCTCGGTGACCGTGAGGTAGCCCTGAGACAGATCGCGGTTGGTCAGCTTCCACTTGGGGCTCTTCATGCCGTGCGCCGCCCGGATGTACTCCGAGAAATGAATCCTGTAGGGCCCCGGCCCCTGGGGATGCAGCCCCAGATCCTCAGCCAGAGCCTTCAGGCCATCCTTCTCCTCCTGCATGCGGCGGAAGGCCAGCTTGGCCTCGGCCAGAGCATAGCGGCGCAGCAGTATCTCGTCTCCCAGACAGGAGACCATGACCCTGGCCAGCGGATAGGATAATAGCTCAGAGAGATGCTCCGCCTGGCTCTGGGGTGAACTCTCGGGAATGGCACCTTGCAGGGCTCCGGCCACGCGCCTCATGGCCCTGCCCCGGATGGACTTGAATGAGGTCCTGGTGAGAAGGCTTTCTAAAGAGTACCCTGCCTCCCTCACCACGCCAGCCGCATCTTCAGTAAAAGGGTAATCCGATATCCTCATTCCTGTTCGATTCTGGGAGCCAGGAGGTAATTTATCTCCACCGACTGGCCGAGCTTGAAGTGGACTCGCAGGGGATAGTCTATGCCCATCTCCAGGGTTACCTCGCCGGCCTTGCTTATGGACTTGGACATATCCTCCAGGTAATCCAATGAGAACAGGCTCCTGGCCTCGCCCGGCTTCATGCCCAATAGCTCGGTGCTGGGGATCTTGAGCTTGAGGGAGTCGATATCCCCCTTGGCCTCCATATAGAATCCCTCATCAGATACGCCGAGGATGACATGATCGCTGACCTTCTCCGCCGCTTTCACCGCCCGACGCAGCTCTGATCCCGGCAAAGTGACATGGGCGGGCAGGTCCAGCTCAGGTATGCGCGGCTCCTTGCGGATGGCAGTGGGATCGATCAGGCTCAAGGTGTAAGAAAGAGAGCCCACTCCTATCTTCAGCTTGTGGCTCTCCTCATCCAGCTCCAGTTGAACATTCTCACCCTTATCAGCCATGCTCAAGACATCGCCCAGCCGCACCAGGTCTATGCCTATCTCGCAGGCTGTGGCTTTAAAGTATTCAAAGGCCTCATTTCCGATCTTGAGGGAGACCATGGCCACATTGGCAGGGTCCACGGCTTTGAGCTCCAGGCCGCCCTCCGATATGGAGAACTTGACCTCGTCCACCAGAGAAGAGACAGAATCTATTGCATCGCGCAGAGTTTCCGCATTGATTACAGCCTTGAACATCACTAAATCCTCTCCCAAAGTTGCCATTTAATATTTAATATAGCTGATGCTAGGTAGCTGATGCCAGGGCCAGGAGGCTTAATCGTACTCCCGCCAGGTCCTGCTGCATTTGGTGCAGCGGAAGAATCGAACCTCGCTCTCATCTGCGCTCCGTAGCTGTCGGAGCCACCAGTATGCAATATTATGACCGCAATCGGGGCACCGGGCATTAGTGGTGGGAAGACCCGCCGACTCCTGCTCCAGCACAGGCACCACCCGGTCGAGCTGCTCCGTCTTGCTGACCATGGACTCGCCTGATGCAGCCTTGGGCATCTTATGGCCGCACTTCCTGCAGACCATCATGCCGCCTTTGGGCATCATCATGCTCTTGCACTCGGGACAAAATTCCATCGGATGAAGGTTACTCACTCGTCATATTAAAGTTTCCCAGGCGCCTTGTCCTGCATTGAGGCAGGAAATGAGCATAGCCATCAATGTCATATGCCAGGACCGACCGGGGATGCTGCGCGACATCGCCGGTGCGGTGGCCAAATGGGGCGGCAACATCGTATATACCCAGCAGTTCGTGCTGGAAAGGGGAATGAACCAGGGCAAAGCCTCGCTTTACATGGAGATCGACTGCCCGGCGGGAGATATTCCTAAAATGGTAGAGGAGCTGGAGGCATTCCCGACCATAATCGAGGTGTCCATTCATGAGACCTTTGGAAAGATATACGGCGCCAGGGTT
>JAQVXF010000243.1 GCA_028709355.1 Syntrophomonas sp. | reverse complement strand
TCTCGAAGGCTTCCAGGAGGACCCCGGCACGGAAGGTCTCCACCGTGGTCAGGGTCAGCTTTGGCCGTCCCAAAATGAATGTAACAACTCCTCTCTCCAGGTCGGCGAGCTGGCGCAGGGCGTTCACGGGAGTAATGGTGTTGCGCTTCTTGGCCGCCTCGATGGCCTTCCACTGCCTCTTCACCCGAGCGTAGAGGCTTCTGGTCTCGGCAGTGGCCGGGAGCTGCTCCAGGGCGGCCAGGCAATCCTCCAGCCCCTGCCTCTGCTCCGAGAATAGTGTCCAGAAGCCCTCCTGGAAATCCTCAATCAGGGCCTCCATGCTCCTGTTGGCCTTCTCCAGCCTCTCCTTCTCCAGGGATTGCAGGATGCTCTCCGTTGAGCTGCTCCTGGCTAGTGCAGCCCCCTTCTTGCTCCCGGCCCCTTTGATCTCCTCCAGCTCGTGCTCTCGCTCTTCCAGCCCGCGGGCCAGGTTTTGCAGCTCCTGGTGTTGCTGGGCGATGAGCCCATCCTGCTCCATTATCCTGGCCTCCAGATCAGATATGGTCCTCCTGAGCTGGGCTGGCTCGGAGGAGGAAAGCTCCTGGGCAGTTCGAAAGGCGTTTATATTGTGGAGAGCAAGCTTATTCATGCCTGTTTACCCAGCCCGTTCCGGAAATCATGTATTCAACTCCGCTGCGTGCTCGGGTTCGAACCTCCCAAAGATTCGTAAAACAGGCCGCGGGGAGCTTGGGCAGCTCTCCGTGATCAAACTTTTAATTTTAATTTTATAAGTAAGGCGGATTATTGTGCCATGTTGCAGAGCTATTTGATTCTGATATTTAGCAGCAGCAAAGCCAAAAGAGCATGCAAAGGGGCCTCTCAGTTGAACGCAAAGCCTTTTATCCTGTTGCCTTACATATGTCATTAGACTTGCCTTCTATTCTGGGTTAGCCATGGCTCGCCAGTCTTGGTTACTCTAGGGTCGGCAGGTCGGCATATCCAAACAAAGCCATCTCACCACTGGCTTTGCTGTCTTCGCGGCGTTAGAGCCCACACTTTTTCGTCGCGAAGACATAACTATCCCTGCTTTTATCCCTCTTATTAACAATTATTCGATCCGGATTGCTGGATCTTGATTGCCAGGATAGCAGCAAAATATAAAACTGTTTTGCCATGCGTTGGCATGTCAAGTGAGAGAAAATCCATGTGATTCATCGTTATCCATAAAGCCCATAGAAAATTTTGCTTTATCAAAAATAAATCTTAGTTTATCATCCGAACTACTACAACTTTTAAATAGTCGAGATAAGTCCGTCTAAGCGGTGAGGTGTGGATTGGCCGATGGAGGGGCATCGCTCCCTCCCGTGTGTGGGCGCAGGGGGACTAAATGAGTATGTCTCCTCTCCTGGCCTGATGATTGCGCTTCACCCTTGGTAGTCTGAGAAGAACGGCATAAGGTAAGTGGTGAGCGCAGGATGTGCCAAATTTCAAGTTCTGCTGGCCTCTCAGCCGGGGCTCTTTCCCGGCCAGAGGCTTTGATTTTCTTGGGGGAGGCGCCGTGAAGAAGGAGTTTGCCGGAACCCTCCTGACCAGCTTCGGCATGATGGGGACGGTCCATTTCAGCCTGGAGCTGCCCGGTTCGGTCATAGGAGACACCAACCGCTTCCTGGAGGCGGCGGTGGGAAGGCGGGTTCTGGTGACCGTGGAGGCAGAGGAGGCGGGATCTTGAGGATGTGCCGTCCCTGCTCTGCCGCCCTGGAGGCTGCCCGTGCCGGGCTATCGGAGATCACCGGCCGGCTCAGAGAGGATGAATACGATAGTAAGAGCCTTCCTGCTGACCTGCGTTCCAGCTTCATGATCCTGGCGGAGCTGGCCCGCATGATGCACCTTCCCGGCCTGGATGGCGACATCGAGGCCCTGGCCGAAGCTCTCCTGGATCAGGTGGAGCCCATCCCGGAGGATCTGTTGTATATTGCTCTGGAGGTGAAGAGGTGAATTGCAGGCCATGCTATCGCATATCCTTAAATATAATAAGAATCACAGTGGCCTGTAATGCTCAGGCTCTCCGGCTCGTGAGCAGACTCTTCTGGGAGGACTTTATCGATGTTCCTTGAGCCCATACGGGAGCCTGGGACCAGATTTGCCATAGAGCACCACGGAGGCAAAGCCGGGCGGTTCTGGGGCTTCGAGAAGGTGGAGCTGGATGGTGTGATCCTCTTCCGGCCCCGGATGTGTCCTCACTGCAAGAGAGAGGCGGTGGTATTTGACCAGAGGGAATTTCCCTACTGTCCGGCCTGTGGAAAAGAGCCCTTCCTGGCCCATCAGGCCCAGCCGGCGAGGAGATCCAGGCCGGATATAGAGAGATACAGGAGGCTGAAAGCACAGAAGAGAGGCAGAATAATATATAAATAATGAAGCTCGAATATGAGTAGAGATGGATGAGAAGGAGCTGTTCAGGGAGATGGCCCGGCTCGATACAGAGCTTCTGGCCATGATTGAAGCCGATCCAGAGCTGGGCGAGGTCTATGCCGAGGAGCTGGGCGAGGCTCCCGGCTCGGTGGTCTACCTCCCCAGAGCCCCCACACTGGCGGACTGGGCCCGTGCCCGGGAGCTGGCCGACCGAAAATAGCGGTTTTGAGGTTTTCATGTCTTTCAGGCCAAAGGATACCCTGCAGATGCTAGCGGACGCTGGCGCCGACCCGGATCATCTCTTGATCCTGGAGCGACAGGAGAAGGCTGATTACATAGAGCTGGGCCTGCCCCGCCAGGGGATAGCAAAGGTCCTGGAGCTGCAAGGGGTGCTGAGATCGGAGGGCAAGAAGAAGATCAACTATCATAAGCAGCGCAGCATCTGGGGCCGAGGCCCTCATTACCCCGTCTTCAGGGACCACTACAAGCAAATCAGGAAGGAGTTTCGCCAGGCTAAAGGATTGCCTTT
>JAQVXF010000016.1 GCA_028709355.1 Syntrophomonas sp. | reverse complement strand
GTATTGGTTTTGGATCTGGTCATTGAGGGTCTGGGCTTCGATGTATTTTTTGTTGGCGGCAGCATAATCGCCTTTGCTTTCAAATGTGGCACCAGCTTTCATGATGTCGCAATAATCGATGGATAATGATAACAGGCGGCTCAATTCGGCACTGTACTCCTCGGTCCCTGCTGGAGTGACCAGTCTGTTGACCTGGGAGCGCAGATTGGCCCGCGCGGTGCGCGCTCCATCGATCATGGCGAAGTAATCGGTCCATTCATGCTCCCCACTGCGGATCTGGTCCAACATGGTCCCCAAACCAGCTTTGGCCTCGTTGTTCTTCTGGAGGATGGAGTCCATCTGCTGGAAGTAAGCCTGCATGGTTTCCAACCGGGCCAGCTTGGCCTTGTATATCTCGCGTTGCTGGGCACAGTAGGCCGATAACTTGTCGGTCAGGGCGCTCGAGTGGGGGTATTCGTCCACATTTACCCCGGGCAATTGCAATTGGGTGCATAAATCCCCGGCAGCCGCAATATTTATACCCAATTTGGATAGCACCTCATCAGTCTCCTCCACCAGGGGGTGGGCCAGGATGGCAGGGATCTGCTCCATGATATCCAACTGGATCCGGACCAACTGTTGGAGGTTTTCCTGCTGGGGCAGGTATTGGTTCGGACATTTGGTTGCGCTCCAGTCATCGGCAGCTGCCTGCAGGTCTTGCACCTGTCCCGGCAATACCTGGGCCAGGGAGGTCCCGGTTTGGCTGGTTATCGGTGAGCTCAGTTGTTCCGCCAGAAGCTGGTTGGACTCCTCAAGCTGTCCAATTAACTGGGTGCTGGAACTCAGAAACCGCTGGGCCACCTGGCGGCTGTTTTGATAATAGGCGCCAGCGGCCGTAGCTAGGAGCGCAACCAGTATTCCCACTACCACCAAGCTTCTACTAATTAGCCTGGCTGGAGGTTTTGGGTCATTTTGTGGGGGCAGATCCAGGTCTTCACCAATCGGATTCCAGGAGACCCGTCCCGCCGGGGACGGGTGGTCCATGCCCACCTCATCAGGGATGGCCAGATTTACAGGCACGGTTAAGTCTTCGCCACAAGCCATGCAGAAGTGGGCTGGCAACGGGTTGGCCTGCTGGCATTTGGCACATATCTGGGCGCCGGCCCGCAATTCATTGCCGCAGGCAGAACAAAACGCAGCCTCACCCTCCATCTCCTTATCGCAGAAGCGGCATCTTTGGCTTTCCATAGACTGTACCTCCTTAACCGTTTCATGAGAAGAATTCTATAATGGGTCGCAAAATCCTGCTGGGCGGCTTTTTTAAAGGCCTACCCGGGCTCAACCGGGGCGGCTTATTAATGATATAATGGCGATGAGGTTAAAATCGGCGATCTAATGAAGGGGAGATATGATGGGGACGGCACTGATATTTCTGGGTTTTCTTATATTCCTAAACGCTTTCTTTTCCGCCGCAGAGATAGCCTTGATCTCTTTGAATGATGCTCGAATAAGGTCCCTGGCAGACAAAGGCGATGTCAAGGCGGCCCGGATAGAGAAACTGCTGGACGAACCCAGCCGTTTCCTGGCCACCATCCAGATCGGGATAACATTAGCCGGCTTCCTGGCCAGTGCCTTCGCCTCCGAGACGTTCGCCGACCGCCTGGTTGGCGTCATGCAACAGGCAGGACTGAGCTGGTCGGCCGGTTATTTGAAGACCACCGCGATGATCGTCATCACCCTGTTGCTTTCTTATTTCACTTTGGTGTTGGGCGAACTAGTGCCCAAGCGGGTAGGGATGAGGAAGTCGCAGCCCATCGCTTATTTTGCCATCGGACCGCTGCAGGCTTTGTTGACTGCCACCCGCCCCATCGTATCGCTGCTGTCGCTTTCGACCAACTTAGTGGTAAGGCTCTTCGGGATAGATCCCCACCAGGAGGACGACGAGGTAACCGAAGAAGAGATCCGCCTGATGGTCGACATCGGCGAGGAGACCGGGGCCATCCATGCATTGGAAAAGCGGATGATCAATAATATCTTCGAGTTCAACAACAAGACGGTGGGTAACATCATGACCCACCGCACCGAGATCGTGGCCCTGCCAGTCGGTGCCGACCTGCAAGAGGTGCTGAGGGTGGTCAACGAGGAGAAGTTCTCCCGAATCCCGGTTTACCAGGAAAACCTGGATAATATCGTCGGCATGCTCTACGCCAAGGATCTGTTCCAGGTTCTGTCCGCGGTTTGCGGCCAGGATGATTTCGTCTTGACCAAGGTCGTGCGTCCGCCCTATTTCGTAGCCTCATCCAAGCCCACCGACCAACTCTTCCTGGAGATGCAGCGCAAGAAGATCCATATCGCCATCGTCATCGATGAATATGGAGGTACGGCGGGATTGGTGACTATTGAAGACCTGCTGGAGGAGATAGTCGGCAATATATTCGACGAATATGATGAGGAAGAGAAGGAATTTGAAAAAATCGATGACCACACCTTCCTGGTCAAAGGCACCGCTGCCCTGGATGATGTCCAGGAGTGGCTGCAGGTAAAACTGCCGGTGGACGATTATGAGACCCTGAGTGGCTTCATCATCGGCCAACTAGGAAGGATACCAGGGCGCAAGGACCGGCCCAGTGTTGAATACGCAGGCTTGGCATTCAAGGTGGAGGAAGTTGAGGAGAAGCGGGTTTCCATCGTCAGGGTTATCAAAACATGAGCTATCATCTTCCCTGTACGAATCTCCAGGCATCTAAGCACATCTCCGCCAGACTTTTCCGGGCCTGCCAGCCTAATTCCCTGCGGGCTTTGCCAGCATCGGCATAACATTCGGCTATATCCCCCGGCCGCCGGGCGGTGAACTTCCAGTTGACTTTTTGGCCGCTGGCTTGTTCAAAGGCATTAATAACCTCCAGAACACTGTAGCCGGTGCCGGTCCCCAGATTATAGGCATCGATCCCGGTCTGCCCCATAATCTTACCCAGCGCCTGGATGTGGCCGTGGCTGAGGTCCACCACATGGATATAGTCTCTGACCCCGGTCCCGTCGCGGGTTGGATAATCGTTTCCATAAACGCTGAGGACATCCAATTGTCCCGCTGCTACCCGCAGCAGGTAGGGCAGCAGATTATTGGGGATGCCGCTGGGATCATCTCCCAGCAATCCGCTCGGGTGGGCTCCGATGGGATTGAAATAACGCAGCAGGGCCACACTCCAGTCAGGATCAGCTTGACATACATCCCGGAGGATATTTTCGATGGTCAGCTTGGTGGCCCCATAAGGATTGGTGGTTGACAGAGGAAAATCCTCGCGGATAGGTACTTCAGCCGGATCTCCGTAAACAGTTGCTGAAGAACTAAATACCAGCCGCTTCACCCCCGCGGCAGCCATGACCTGGAACAGGACCAGCGAACCGCCCACGTTGTTATGGTAGTAGAGCAAGGGCTGCTGTACCGACTCACCCACCGCTTTCAGACCGGCAAAATGCACCACCGCCTCTATAGAGTGCCACGCAAAAATCTGCTCCAGCGCCTCGCGATCCAGGATGTCGGCTCGATAGAAGCCCAACTCCTTGCCGGTGATCCGCTTTATCTTGTCGATCACTTCGACTTTGGAATTGGACAGGTTGTCGCAGACTACCAGCTCATAGCCGGCTGCGAGGAGTTCGACACAGGTGTGACTGCCAATATAACCAGTCCCTCCGGTAACCAATATGGCCATGGTGACCTCCTTTTCTAACCAACAACAATGGCCGCTGCAACCATTTGGGCGGAAAAACTTCCCCGCCCGAAAACATGGTAACAATGCCTCGCCCTAGCCTTTGCAACGGGTAACGGATAGGGGTAGGGCTCACAAGTGAACACCGACAGTATTAGTCTAATAATTACCGACTTGTGCAGATTTTCCTGCATCGTCCAAAAAAATAAAGGCCCGCTGACATTTTTGTCGTATCATATTCCATAGACGAGCCCATGTCTGAGCATATTCCCGAGTAATACAGGTTGTCGAGTTTAGCTCGAATACCATAACCAAGGAGTTAAAGGATGACCTCATCAGTCCGATTGAACAAGATAATTCTGGCTATGGCAGATGCCGGCATTTATGCCCTGTCCTTTTTCCTTTCTTTCTACCTGCGCTATGGATGGGAATTGCCCAGTTACAACTTCGAACCTTTTCTATTTATGTTGCCCTGGTTCATAATCGCGTTTATAACTCTCCTGGTGATATACGATCTCTACTCGATCTACATCAAGTTTGATGAGATTCTAGCTTCGCTGGTATGCGTGGTGGTATTAGCCATCATCGTCAACGTCAGTCTGTCCTTTATCCTTCGCCAATTCGCGGTTCCCCGCTCCATCTTCCTGATATCAGGACTGGTACAGATAATTTTGTTGGGATCATGGCGGTATTTTGCCTGGCGCCAAGGATTGCTGATCAAGAATCCACGTCCCGCCTTGATCATCGGATACCCGGGTGAAATCAGAAAACTGCTGACCTCGGTTAACGTGGCCCTGGAGAAAGGGCTGCTGGTGTGCCGGGAGATCCGTCTCAACAATAAGGACAATTTTGAACTGGCCTGGGGCAATTTCGTCAGATCGTCGGCAGCCCTGGAGATAGAGGTCATATTGATCTGTTCATCCGTGGGTCAGGCGGAGCGGGAGGAGATCATCGGTTACGCCCTGGAAACCGGCAAGATGGTGATGCTGGTTCCCGGGGTCTACGAAATATTGTTGCAGCAAGCCAAGATGGTCAGTGCCGGCGATGCTCCCATAATGCAGCTGCAGGGTGTCTTGGACCATGATAAGATTGAAGTTTTCAAGCGGCTTACCGATTTTGTGCTGGCCCTGGTGGCAATAACGCTGCTAACGCCCCTTAGCCTGGTTATAGCCCTGGCTATCAAGTTGGATTCACCTGGCCCGGTACTATATGCCCAGCAACGAGCCGGGCAGCGGGGCAGGATTTTTAACCTATACAAGTTCCGCACCATGATCCTGGATGCGGAAAAACTGTCCGGCCCCGTATTGAGTGATAGTGATGACAAGCGCGTCACCAGGGTGGGGCGTTTGCTGCGCCGAACCCGGATGGATGAAATTCCACAATTCGTCAATGTCCTGGTGGGAGATATGAGCCTGGTAGGCCCCCGGCCTGAGCGCCCTCATTTTATCCAGGAATACAGTGCGGAATTACCGGAGTTTTCCTACCGGCATCAGATCATGAGTGGTTTGACCGGCCTGGCTCAGGTAGAAGGCAATTACACTACCGATCCCGCCAATAAGTTACGCTATGACTTATATTATGCTCAGAAGAAATCGCTTTTAATGGATTTGGTTATCCTGCTCCGGACCGCCCGGGTGATGCTGCAGCGCAAGAAGGCCTCCTAGCATTACACTGGCGCCTTCATCTAATTGATCGCTTCTGCTGGAATTCGGCGCTTCATCAGAAATTATTGAGCCCAAATGTAAGCAATTTGTCGTATTATTAGTATATAGTGTTAACTTGTCCGACTTATTGGGATTTTCCTGCGCATCTGGCAGGATAAAAGCCTATTTTGGTAGAATAGAGAGTAGTCATACCCCATCGGCAGTCGATATCTTGGTAAAAGAAAAAAGGATGGTTTTATGAGCGAAAAATGGACAAGCAATCATATTCTTGCCCTCATTTTATGCACTATGGCGATATACATACTATCATTGATCGGTTCAGCGCCTGATCGACAGGCAGCGGCCGCCACCGGGACCATAAGCAGCAGCGTGGTCAACATCCGCCCAGATCCCAGCACTGACAACGACCGGATAGGGGTCGTTTATAAGGATACCAAGGTTGAGATCATGGCCCAGGCCGGTGATTGGTATAATATCCAGGTTGGCCCGGTGTCTGGCTGGGTACATAAGGACTATGTGTCCACGTCTGTCGCGAGCCCCACTCCGGTTACCGCCCCGCCACCTCAGGCTGCCCCGGCTCCCGTGGCTAAAGCCCCGGTGGTCACTCTGGACGGCAACAAGATGAGCTTCGATGTTGCGCCCATAATCGAAAATGGCCGCATATTGGTTCCCATGGCGGCAATCTTTCGTTCCATGGGTGCTACGGTGGAATGGAACCAGAGCACCCGGACAGTCACTGCCGTGCGCGGCACTACCAAGGTGGTATTGCCGATAGATTCGTATACCCCGACCGTCAATGGGACGGTGTGGAAACTCGATGTACCAGCCCGGATAGTGGGGAATCGGACTTTAGCCCCCTTGCGTTTCGTGGGCGAAGCCCTGGGCGGTACGGTGACTTGGGATGCTGCCAAATTCACCGCCATAATGACCAGTCCGCCAGCGGTAGCCAGCAATAGCAGCAAACTGGCCCGGGTGGTAGCCGTCAATGTTGGCTCCAGCACCGTGAATCTGCGGGGTGGACCGGATACTACCTACCCGCTGGTCGGGCAGGCCAATCCTGGTGAGACCCTGACGGTGCTGGGACAACAGGGAGAATGGTATCTGGTGCGGAGAGGCGCCATGAATGCTTGGGTAGCCGGGTGGGTGGTGGAACTCATCCGCGAGGGGGAAGAGATGCCGCCGTCAGCGGAAACACGCAGAGATGAGCCGGAGAGTGAGGACCAGGAAGATGTCCCAGTGAATATTCCTAGCCGAGGTGACGTGGATGATTTAGAGACAATGACCTTGTCCTCGGAGCGTTCTGCGGCAGGGCTGAAGATCTCGATGGAATCGACAGCCAGACTGGAATCTGATTTGACCGAGACCAGCGGCCGGCTCAAATATGTCTTCGAGGATCGCCAGTTGACAGGCACCACCAGCCTGGAAAAGTGGTTGGGGGCCCAGAAAATCACTGCACAAGGCAGCCATATAGGTGATGATGTGCAAATCGTTTTCGACCTTCCCGCCAATGTCAAATACGAAACCAGCACCGAGAATAATGGTAAAAGAGAGGTATTGTTCATACCCAACCATATAAGTACGGTTACCCGGACCACCTTCGGCAGCAGCGGAGAGAGTATTACTGTGAAAGGTATTGCCGCTCTGGGATACACCTCGACAGTAGGGGAGAAAAAGTTGGAAGTGGTGTTCAAGAATGCCTCGCTTGGTCAGGCTCAATCCAGCTATCGCTTCAGTAGTCCGCTGATAAGCAGCCTGACCTTTGCCGCCAAGAAAGTCGACGGGGATGAGGGCACGGTCATGACCATAACTACGACCAAACCCGCCAAGTTCTCGCTTGGCCTCAATGATGACGGCTCGGCCTTGAATGTGCTGTTTATCGATAAGGCTGAACTCCAGTCCCGGGAACCCCTGGTGGTACTGGATGCCGGGCACGGGGGCCGCGATCCCGGAGCCAGCGGCAATGACCTCAGCGAAAAAGATATCAATTTGACAGTGACCATGGAAGTTGGGGAGATTCTGGCCGATGAGGGCATAAGGGTAGCCTATACCCGTGATGACGATATCTATGTGGCTTTAAACGACCGGCCCAACATAGCTAACATGTATAATGCTTCAGTTTTCGTCTCCATCCATTGCAACAGCAACCTGAGTCCCAGCCCTTCAGGTACGGAGACCTACTGTTACTATCCGGTCAGCAACCCGTTACTGTATATACAGAAAGATGAACGCTATAATCTCGCCCTGAGAATTCAACAAGAACTGGTCGCTGAACTGGGTCTTAACGACCGCGGGGTGAAACAGGCCAATTTTGAAGTCCTGCGCGAGACCGACATGCCTTCAGCCCTCATTGAGATGGGCTTTATCAGCAATTATTCCGACGCTGCCCAGTTGGCCCAGAAGAGCTTCCAGAAGAAAGCGGCGGAGGCCATAGCTCAGGCCATAGCCGATTATGTGGACGACTATGTAACAAGATAAAAATAGTTCAGGGGAGCCTATTCGCATGTTGATTACAGCTAAAAAGAGGCGACAGTCATTTCTGTCGCTTGTCTTGTGTCTATCTATATTTAGCCCATTGTGTTTGCCGTCGGTGCTGGCTAACGACCGCTCGGCGGACATCATCGGGTCCAGACCCTTGCTGGCCGAAAATGTTGTGACCAGCACTGGATTGAGTGGAAAGGGTCAAATTGTGGGGCTGGCCGATAATGGCTTGGATATCGGCAGTATGACTGACATCCATCCGGACCTGTCCGGTCGATCCGGCAATATCCCCAAAGTGATGCTGCAATCCTATACGAATCGTGCCATCCCAGACGATCCCAGTGGTCATGGCACTTTTATGGCGGCTGCCATCGCGGGTACCGGGGCGGCGTCCGAGGGCAAGTACCGCGGGATAGCGCCCGGTGCCAGCATCTATTTCCAGGCCCTGCTGGATAAGAATGATGAGATCAAGACACCGGCCCAGATCGCCGACCTGTTCCTGCCTGCTTATCAGGCGGGAGTAAGGGTCCACGTCAATGGTTGGGGAAATGGCGTTAATACCTACGACAGCAAGGCAGTCCAGATCGATAAGTTCTCTTACCTGCATCCGGAATTCTTGCCCGTGTTTGGCGCTGGTAACTCCGGACCAGGCCATGGGACAATCACATCTCAAGCCAACAGTAAAAACGCCCTGGTGATCGGGTCCAGTCAGGTACCTCGCCCCGCTTTTGATACTGAGGCGCGTTTCGCGGATCAGGTGACCCCCTCTTCCAGCCGGGGCCCAGCCGGGGATGGGCGCATCAAACCGGACTTGCTGGCACCAGGCTCAGCTATCGTCAGCGCTTGCTCTAGGTTGACCGACAGCAACTATGCCCCTGATCCCAATTACACCAGGATGGGGGGCACTTCCATGGCCGCCGCTGTGACCGGAGGAGCATTGGCCCTGCTGCGGGAACAGTTGGGTACCCAGTACGGCATCAGTTATCCATCTTCCGCTTTGTTAAAGGCGCTGCTGGTAAATGGGGCTCGGCCCAGAACCGGGGATCCGGAGCTGGAAGGATTCGGCTTCCTGGATTTGGGGGCCACCTCTTTAGCCCTGAAAGAGGGAGCCTGGCAGTTGGTCGATGACAAAATGGGTCTCAAGCAAGGTGAATATCGGCAATATAAGATACAGGTCGATAATCCGGGATCGCCCTTAAGGATAACTCTGGCCTGGACTGATCCGGCCGGGACGATTAATTCCCCGTTCGCTCTGGTCAACGACCTGGATCTTTATGTCACAGATAGCAGCGGGAATCATTATTATGGCAATGACTTCGATAACCGGGGGATGGCTGATGTCATAAACAATGTCGAGCGGGTCAATATTAATCTGCCGGGCAGGGGAGAATATACGATTGCCGTGAGGGCCAAGAGTATCTTAGCCGGCAACAACCAGGATTTTGCGCTGGTTTATGGCCCATCTCTGCGCACCAGTATCATCGAAAAGGCGCACGGCAGCCAATTGGAGCTGGCCGACGGCGATATTTGGGATATTACCGGGGTTACCGTAAAACAGGTGAATGATGGACAGCTGATCGAGAGCAGCTCACCGGTTTTGGAAGGCAGCGAAATCTACTACCGTCCAGGTAAGGCTTATATTATAGGGGGGTCCTGGCACACCGGCGGGATACAAGCCCTCGACACTGCCGAGGGAGCTCTGCTGCTGGAGATGAACCAGAATGTGCGGGAGGGGGGCTACTACCTTGATCCCACTGCGGCGCGAAGTAGTGGCAGCATCATGGTCAACGGCCAGGCGATAGCGGGTATGGCCGATTTTCCCCTTGGAGCGGAACTGAATGCCACCATCAATCCGGTACTGCAGACTCTCTGGAAATTAGAGGCGCACGAACAGAAGATAGAAGGTTTTATCGAGTCGGTCGATACTGTAAACCGCGAATTGAGACTGCTGGGAACCAATAGAGTGTATAGGCTGAGCCAGTGGGCGTCTATCTCCTACCAGGACAGGATAGTCGATGCGGCGGTCCAGGATGCCCCATACACTACAGTGGACAGGAGTATTTTCGAAAATCTCTTGCCTGGCATGGAGGTAACCATGAAGGTGTCCCCCGGAACGGGTGCGGTGCAATCGCTTTTTGTGGAGAGACCGCTGGTCATGGGGAAAGTCACCAGGATAGATGCCGCCAACCGACAAGTTGTCCTGGATACCGGGCGCGCCTACGATCTTTTTCCGGGATCGATCGTCTATCGGAATCAAGACCAAGTCAGCCTGGAGGATATCGAAGTGGGGGATCAGGTCAAAGCCCAGTTGATGATCAACAGCTCCGCTATCATACAAATACGGGCTTATAGTGATGTCAGCTACGGCCGGGTCGTATATACCAATACCAAGAAGAGAAGCCTTTATGTAATAGATTCCCAAAATCGTTCCCGCGCCTATGCGGTGACTGACGGGACTGATGTCTTCGGGATGGGTATCACCATGGAGCCATCGGCCATAATGTCGGGGAACTGGGTCAGGATCATGGGTGATCCCAATAGCCAGGAGGCCTGGCGCATAGATATTGCCGATATCGGCCAGGAAAGTAGCAAGACGCTGCAGTCTATCGACTATGCCCGCAATCTCCTGAGTATGGCGGATGGTACCCAGTACCAATATAACCGGGCTACCCGGATCAGCAAAGGCGGTTATATAATGGGCATCGGTGATCTACTCCCGGGTGATCGGATGCAGTTGACCACCTTAATGGCTCCTTCCCCATGGTCGCAGATATTGGCCGGGATCGAGGTCCAGGTTCCCGCCGATGTTGACCCCCCGCGGATCAGACTAACTGCCCAGCGCCTGGAGGGGGTATTAGTCATACAGGGCGACACCACCGCCGATCGTCTTTATCTCTATCGCAATGATGGCAGCCGCGAAACAATCGATGCCACCGGCGGCAGTTTCAACCGCGGGTTCAATCTCCTCGATAAAGAAGACGAGATAACTGCGGTGGCCTTGGATATGGATTCTGGAGCGATGAAAGATATAACCGTAAAGTTGAGCGACTATCCGATCGGATCCCCGATACCCATTTTTAATGACGTAGAGGGGCATTGGGCTCTGGAGTTCATCATAAGATTGGCAGGGCGCAATGTACTGCGGGGTTATGAAGATGGAAGCTTCCGTCCTGAACGCCAGATCAACCGGGCCGAGTTGATGGTGTTGATTGGACAGCTGTATCAGCCGTCTTCCGGAGATTCCAAGGGTGCTGACTACTTCAGCGACAATGAGGATATTCCCTGGTGGGCCAGGCCGCAGGTGCAGGCCGCCCGGGCCAGCGGTTGGATCAACGGATACCCCGATGGCAGTTTCCGCCCCTATGAAGCGGTGACCCGCCGCCAACTGGCCCAGGTATTCTCCAACCTGCAAAAAACTCCCCTGACCAGTCTGTTTCCAGGGGAAAGCCTGCAGCCGGATCGGCCCGTCACTCGGGCGGAGGTCGCCGCCATCCTGGCGCGTCTCTCGACCGGTGAATAATTCATGCACCCTGCCTCAGTAATTGCGGCTCAATCCCACTAGTGCCGACTGGTTCTCATCCGGATGCCTTTTTCCCGGTGATAACCGATGATACGGCTGGGATTGCCAACACATTTCGCAAACGGCTCGGTATTCTTGATCACCACACTGACGATGTTAACATGAGAACGAACTCCTGCTGCTCATCGCCCAGGGTGAGCTGGCCGCACTAAAAGATGACCGGTTCAGGAGATTCGGAAAACATGATGGAATTTATGAGGTGGGACTGATATTACTCCACAAGTATTTTCCCTATCTGTATAGAAAACTAAAACCTCTCAAGAAGCATATCAGTTCCAGATTATTTTCCCCAAGCAAAGCCATACGTCGTTAAAATTCTGGCGAAAGAGGGAAAGTTGTGCATACCACCAGGATAATGTATGTGATCACCACCGGAGAATCAGGCGGAGCCCAATCCCACTTGTTCGATCTGTGTACCCACCTGCCGGAAAAATTCAAGTCCACCGTAGTGACCGGATTCAAGGGTCCCATGGGAGACAAACTCGAACAGTCAGGAATCCCGGTCCAGGTTATTCCCAGCCTGCGCAGAGAGATCAGCCCGGGCACGGACTTCAAGGCTTACCAGGAGATATACCGGTTGATCAACTCTTGGCATCCGGATCTGGTCTGTCTCCACTCCAGCAAAGCAGGTTTTCTGGGGCGCCTGGCCGCTTGGCGCAATGGCATCCCAGCCATATTTACCGCCCATGGGTGGGCCTTCGCCGAGGGTGTCCCGCCGGT
>JAQVXF010000242.1 GCA_028709355.1 Syntrophomonas sp. | reverse complement strand
ATCGATGAGGTAAATGTCGTGGTCCACCACCAGCACCGTCTTCTCCGAGGACTCGGCAAAGCGCCTCATAACCTTGGCCGCCATCATCCTCTGCTCCACATCCAAATGCGCCGAGGGCTCGTCCAGAAGATACATGTCCGCCGGGCGGCTGAGGCAGGCGGTGATGGCCACCCTCTGCAGCTCGCCTCCGGACAGCTCGGTCAAGGTTTGGTCCATGAGCATCTCCAGGCCCATGGGCCGCAAGATCTCGGTCTGGTAGTAGCTGCTGTCGAAGTCATGAGTCGTGCTGCGCAAGAGACCCTGCACTGTGACATCGGAGTCCGCCTTGAGATACTGAGGCTTGTAAGAGACACGAAGCTGGCTCTCAAAGCTGCCTGCCGTGGGCTTCTCCACCCCGGCCAGCACCTTGATGTATGTGCTCTTTCCGATTCCATTCGGCCCTACTATTCCCACCACCTCACCCCTGCGGATTATGCCCGGCTCGGCCTGCAGGGCGAAGGATGAGTACTGCACCGAAAAAGCATCATAGGCTATGAGCGCCGGTATCTCCTTTTCCAGCCTCGGGGCATGAACCTCAAAGTTGATGGAGGTATCCCGGAATCGCACATTCTCCTCGGGCAGGTTGCCGCGCAGGTACTGGTTGATCCCCACCCTCACCCCTTTGGGCCGGGTGATGACGCCATAGGCCCCGGGCACGCCATAGATGAGATGAACGTTTTCCGCCAGGAGGTCGAGCAGGGCCAGGTCGTGTTCCACCACCATCACCGCCCGGCCTCTGGCCAGGTCTTGCAGGATGCGGGCCACATTGATGCGCTGGTAGATATCCAGGTACGGGCTGATCTCGTCAAAGAAATAGAAGCTGGCATCGCGCGCTGCCGCAGCAGCAATGGCCACCCTCTGCAGCTCCCCCCCGGAGAGGCTGGAGATCTCCCGGTCCAGGAGAGCATCCAGGGAGAGCCTTGCCACCAGATCGGATAGAGCCCCGCGCTCGTCCGTCTTCTCCAACAGCCCCCTAACCCTGCCGGAATAGCTCTTGGGGATGCGATCCACATACTGGGGCTTGTAAGAGGTCCGAACCCCTTTATCTGCCACCTTCTTCAGATAGTCGCCCAGGGCGCTCCCGGAGAACCTCTGAAAGATATCCTCCCAGGAGGCATCCTTTCCCAGATTGGGCCGCAAGACTCCAGAGAGTATGGATATTGCAGTGCTCTTGCCTATGCCGTTGGGGCCCAGGAGGCCGGTGACCCGCCCTTCCGCCGGCACGGGCAGGCCATAGAGGGCAAAGCCGTTCTGGCCGTACCTGTGCACCGGATCATCCATCTCCTCTGGCAGGTTGGTGATGTTGATGGCCTTGAAGGGGCATTTGCGCACGCATATCCCGCAGCCCACACAGAGGTTCTCGGTGATGAGCGGCTTTCCATCCTCAAAGATTATGGTCTCGTCTCCGGTGCGCACCGGCGGGCAGAAGTACTCGCACTCTTTGGAGCACTTGCGGGGCTGGCAGCGGTCGCGGTTGATGATGGCAATCCTCATGATATAACCTCAGTTTAGGAGAAGGGTCCAGGTGACCAGCCAGAGGTCGACTACCATGAACTCCACATAAAACCAGTCTTTGGTCTTGAATGCATTAGCATCTATGTTCAGGAAATTATAGGTATTTTTTTGGATAAGAAATGTGACCAGTATAATAGAGAGCATCACGAAATGCCAGGGATACGGGGCCAGGGCATCTCCTATATAATAGCAGGCAAAGCCCGCTGCTGCACCCAGGACAGAAGGATATACGGTCTTGATTATGCCGTCGATTCGATTCTTCCTGCGCTCGGCAGCGCTGTTGATCTTAGCCTTGGGCGGCTGTTTGGCAGTCTTCTCAATCGGCTTTTCTGATAATGCTGGAGGTTGCCGCTTATCATCCTTGTTGCCGGCTTTCTTTTCTTTCTTGGCCATCCTTTCCCTGGATTTCATTATATGATAATAGCGTTTTGGTCCGGGAAAAGTCCAAGTACTATAACCTTTAAGAGACTGTGCATGTGTATGTCGTAGCTGATGCTTCGGTGTTTATCTGGGGGAAGAGGCCGGAAGGGGATCTGATCACCGTCCCGGCGGTGGAGGCGGAGCTGAAGGATATCAGGACCAGGTCCTTGCTTTCCATCTTCGAGGCCAGGGTGGAGAGCCCCCTGGCCAGTTTCCGAAGAGCAGCCGAGCAGGGGGCGCAGGAGACGGGAGACCTGCGGGCTCTCTCAAAAGCCGATCTGGATGTCCTGGCCAAAGCCCTGGAGTATAGAGGTGTTCTGGCTACCGACGATTACGCTCTGCAAAATGTCGCCCTTCACCTCGGCCTGAAGATCGAGCCAATCGGTCAGCCCAGGATAAAAAGGGTACGAAAGCATATCCAGAGGTGCCGGGGCTGCGGCAGCAGCTTCGAGGGTGAAGATTGTCCTGATTGCGGAACTCCTGTCCCCAAGAAGAAGAGGTGCATATAGAATGAAGAATATTGAGACTTTGATGAAGAAGGCAGCAGAACTGAAGGCGGAAGGCCTGGTGGAAGGCCAGATCTCTGAAGAATTGAACATCTCCGAGGAGACTGTAACCTGGCTCCTGACCCATGTGGAGAAGGCCAGCACGTCTCCCGGCCCCAAGGATATCTCGGTGAACTGGTCCATGATAGGCAAGAGCGCCTTCCGGCTGAGCCATATCTCTGAAGCCCTATCGGATATCATTTATGATACACTGGACGAAAAAGACAGCGGCGTGGATGTGGTGGTGGGCATAGCTCTCTCCGGCCTGCCTCTGGCGAGCATGGTGGCCAACAGCCTGGCAGCAGACCTGGCCGTTTACACACCTAGCAAGCAGATGCTGACCCAGGAGAGCGGCGAATCCCGTGGAAACCTGAGCGCCAACTTCTCCAGCGTTATGGATAAGGAGTGCATCATAGTCGATGATGTGGTGA
>JAQVXF010000241.1 GCA_028709355.1 Syntrophomonas sp. | reverse complement strand
TGCTATTGCTGCGACATTGGCGTCGGTGATGATCACCAGCCTGGAAATCCGGGACAAGGGTTCCAGATGGGGGATCAGTTGTTCCAGCCAGTCGTTGCCGATATGGATATCATAACTGCGAGGTCCCAATTCAACCCGCATACCTTATCGCTCCTCCATTTTTCTTAACATAACCGGTTGCCCTTATGCCTGGATATATAGACTTCGCAAGGTGTCCTGGAACCCCGGGAAAGAGATATCTATACACTCAGCTCCGTGAACAAGGGTCTGGCCTTGGGCCACCAAGCCCATCAAGGCGCAGGCCATGGCGATACGATGGTCATGATGCGATTCACACACCGCGCCCTCAAAAGCAGAGCTGCCTTGGATCCTCAGACCATCATCGGTCTCTGCGATGTTGGCCCCAAAACGCCTTAATTCGATGGCGATTGCTTGCAGGCGGTTACTTTCTTTGACCTTGAGTTCGGCGGCATCGCGGATTATGGTAGTACCTTCGGCCATTGCTGCGGCAACAGCCAGGACCGGGATCTCATCTATAAGACGGGGGATGATGCCGCCGCCGATGCCCACACCCTTCAGGCGATCACCCGTTACCGTGATGTCTCCCATGGTTTCGCCGGAACTCCGTGTCTGGTTGGAAATTGTTATATTGGCTCCCATTTCCTCCAGGATGTCCAATATCCCAGTACGAGTGGGGTTAAGTCCTACATGACGAACAGTCAAGGTAGCGCCGGGTACGATAGCCCCGGCTACCAGAAAGAAAGCCGCTGATGAGATGTCCCCGGGTATGATTATCGGCTGGGCGGTTAGTGGGCCAGGCTGAATGGAAGTGGTCAGGTCCTGGGTTTGGATGTTAGCGCCAAAAGCAGCCAGCATTTTCTCGCTGTGGTCCCGGGATAAAGCCGGTTCGGTCACCGAGGTCACCCCCTGGGCGAATAGACCAGCCAGCAGCAGGGATGATTTTATCTGGGCGCTGGCCACCGGGGTTAAGTAATCGATGGCTTGCAGATGACCGCCTCTTATGGCCAGGGGCGCAAAGCGGCCATTGTCGCGTCCCCAGACCTGTGCCCCCATGCGGCGCAGCGGCTCAGCGATGCGCGCCATCGGCCGGCGGCGTATGGACGCGTCCCCGGTCAGCACTGACAGGAAGTCCTGCCCGGCCAGTATCCCCGATATCAACCTGATGGTGGTGCCGGAATTGCCCACGTCCAGACAATCTTCCGGTTCGCTGAGACCGCCCAAACCGCGACCCAGAATCTGCAACCGGGTAGGCGCCAGTTCCTGCACCTCAACTCCCAGCTGCCTTATGCAACGCACCGTGCTCCAACAATCCTGGCCGGGGAGGAAGTTATCGATAGTGGTGGTGCCGTTGGCGATTGCTCCCAGCATCACCGCACGGTGGGAAATAGATTTATCGCCCGGGACGGAAATGGTTTTTGTTACCGGGGGCAGTGGTTTGATTTCAAGGTCCATCCAGCATCACTCATTTCACGGGGATTTGTTCTGGGACTCAGACTTCATCGTAGGTAATTATTATAAACGATACGACCGGCAAAGCAAAAGCAATGTAATCGTTTATTTGGTCAGGTATATGAAGTATAATCATTTAAGGAAAAAAATCACAATTATCCACGGGGAAAACCCTAATAAGCTTGAAGGAGGACGAGAAGGTGAGGCGGAGGATCCTGGCTCTGTTGATTCTGGGATTGTGGGCAGCAGCCATCAGTGGTTGCCAGAGCATTCCCCCCCGGACATCTCAAAAGAATCCTGTGGACACAATCAGTTTCAAGGTGGCAGTGTTGAGAGGCCCCACCGCACTGGGGATGGTCAAGATGCTGGACTCCCCGCCGAACCTGGGTATTGACACCACAGCTGAGTATGTCATCGAGCAATCACCTGACACCCTCAGTGCCAAACTGCTCACCGGAGAGATCGCGGTGGCGGCTATTCCCACCAATCTAGCGGCCAAGCTATTTAACAAGGGAGTCAACTACCAACTGGCAGCCATGAATACCTGGGGAGTCTTGTATGTAGTTACCAACGATGAAAGCGTCAAGAGTTGGCCGGACCTGAAAGGCCAACAGATCGACAATAGCGGCCAGGGAGCGGCCACCGACGTGGTATTGAGATATCTGCTCGCCAAGAATGGCATCGATCCCAATAAGGATGTCATCATCAAATATGTGCCTACTCCGGCTGAGCAGGCCCAACTGGCCATAGCCGGCAGAAGCAAGATTACGGTTCTTCCCGAACCCTGGGTTTCGACCGTGTTGAGGGACAATAAAGATCTTAAGATAGCACTGGATATGCAGCAGGAATGGACCCGTATCCATGGTGCCGATGTTCCCTTCGCCCAGACCTGTCTAGTGGTCAATGCTGATTTTGCAGTTAAGCATCCAGCGGTTGTGGGCAAATTCCTGGACGAGTATGCGGCCTCCATCGCTTGGGTCAACCAAAATCCGGCCGCCGCTGGGGAGATGATCAAGAAGCAGGACATCGGTATCCCGGCTGAGGTGGCGGCCTCCGCTATACCCCGCTGCAATCTGCGCTATATGGATGCGGTTGACGCCAAACCGGCGATCGAGAAATACCTGCAAGTGCTCCTGGACTTTTCCCCTGATTCCATAGGAGGGAAATTGCCGGATGCGCAATTCTACTATCAAAAATAGCTTGCTTACCGCAGCTTCCATACTAGCCTTGCTGCTGGTGTGGAAGCTGCTGGCGCTTTACTGGAGCCAGGAATTGATCATGCCGTCACCGGAAACCACCCTGGTGATGATCTGGCAGGTAATCCAATCCGATAACTTTTGGCCGTCGGTGGGTTCCACCTTAGGACGGGGACTGCTGGGATTCGCGCTTTCATGCCTGCTGGGTGTGGCGGCTGGTTTCGCCGCCGGCTTTAGCCCCCCTATCTACTGGCTGTTGCAGCCCTGGGTGACGGTGATCAGGAC
>JAQVXF010000240.1 GCA_028709355.1 Syntrophomonas sp. | reverse complement strand
ACCCCGGTCTCGGGCACCAATATCAAGCAACGAAAATACCGAAGGTTTACAGCCTTCGGTATTTTTGCACCGATAGGTGATGGCCAGATAAATTGTGTTAAAGAGAACTTTGATGTTTTTGTCTTGTGGATTATCGCAGAAATGTGAGATCCGGTAATACAGGTTAGGTGCAGCGGCTATATAATTAAAGGGGGCAATCAAGTATAAGAATGACACCTTAGCGGGAAATATTTTACTGCTGGAGGATAAAGGCGCACAGCAAGAGGGAGGCAGCTCCATGTATCAAAAAATAGGACAACTGATTTTGGCCATACTAGTTATTATTGTAATACTGACAGCACTGCCCTTTGTCGCAAAAATAATCCAGGGCTTATAGTCTGTGACCAATCCCGCCGCGGCAAAAAGATAAGGTTTGCAAACAGTTCATCCTAAGCTCAGCAGTTTAAAAGCCATATAGGTGAAATAGAAGGCCATTAACGTGAATCCAGTAAAACGCGAGATGTTTTGCTTATACCAGGCGGGGAGCGACAGCAATAGGGTTGCCAGCAGCATGGCGGCCACATCGATAAACACATTCGGATGGGCGACGATGGGATGTATAGTGCCGCTCAATCCCAGCACAAAAAGGATGTTGAAGATGTTGCTGCCGATTACATTACCTACGGCGATATCCGATTTTTGACGCAAGGCCGCTACCACACAGGTGACCAATTCGGGCAGTGAGGTTCCAAAGGCTACGACGGTAAGTCCGATGAACTCCTCGCTCAGACCCAATTTATGAGCAATGGCGATACCATTGTCAACAACCAACTGAGCTCCGCCCACCATGGTCGCCAGGCCCAGCAGGAAGAAGAGGAGCAGTCGCAGAGTAGGGATTCTTTCCACGGCAGCGACCGAGTGTTCTGTTTCCTCGAATCCGACCACCGCGGCGGACAATACTTCCTGATCTTGCAGGAAATCAAAGACTTGCTGTTCTTCGGCGTCCTCAGGTCGATTCCAGTCCAGTAACCGATTGGTTTTGTAGATGATGTAGGTGACAAAGACCAGCATCCCTGTCAAGAGCAGCATCGCTTCGCTGCGGGACAGCAGCAGACCTGTCAGCAGCATGCCGGCCAGAACCAGCTGGGCTAAAAATGACAAGGGTATTTCCCGCCGTGATACCAGAGGATCGACCTGGAGCGGATAGATCACGGCAGTCAAGCCGATGATCAGGGAGATGTTTATTATTGAGCTGCCGATCACATCCCCCAGCGTGATCTGATTAGCGCCCTTCAGCCCTGATAAAATCCCTATCGCTGCTTCGGGCGCACTGGTGCCCAGAGCCACCAGAGTCAGACCGATAATGAACGCTGGTACACCCAAGTGCTGGGCGAACTTGGCGGAAGCGTCCACCAGCCAATCCACGCCCTTCACAAGCAGGACCAGTCCGGTGACCAACAACAGATAGTCCATGAATACCTCCTCGGTGATGAAAAATACAGACATCGACCGTTAACCTACCAAGAACATGGGTGAATCCAGTCGGGATTAAGAGCTGAGCGCATCAGAACCGCATATTTAGCTGGTCAATAACGCCCGCGACCGGTAGGATCATCCAATTAACGGGTGAGCGGATCCGCCGGTTCCCTTCCAGAATCATGCCTGACCCCATATTCGACTAACCAGAGGTCTAATCCTCCCAAATAGTTGCAAGCAGATCAGGCGATTGTAGTTGGATTTGTCCTGCAGGGGTGGCAATGGTCTCAATAAATGCTCCTCGTAGACTATGGGAACTATTGTTAATGCTAAGGGATCGACAGTCAGTAAGGCCACTTTGGGTGTGGTAAAGTAAATATATAGAAGATGTGTAGACTCCGAATGGGATCAAGGCTGCTACAAAATTGCCGGCGAAGAACATTGGTGAAATTGACTGCAATACCAGGTAAATTGAACATGTGGAATGACAACATAATCTTGTAGGAACTGCCCCAGGAAGGAGGGTTACGGTTGAAGGAAGTTATCTTATTCGGCAGTACCAACCTGGCCACCATGTTGTATTATGACGCGGCCGGCCGGGATGATTTTAAGATTGCCTGCTTGGCGGTAGAAAAGGCCTATTTGCGGGGAAGAACGGAGCATTTGGGATTGCCGGTGGTAGTGTTTGAAGAAGTGCAAGACCTCTTCCCACCGGATGAATACGACATGATGGTTTTGTTCCACGGTCAGCCGCGGGTGCGGGAGAGAGGTGAGAAATTCGCCCTGGCGAAGGGCAGGGGCTATCTCCTCAGAAATTACGTCAGCCGTGGAGCAGACGTAACTCCTGACCTTACAATGGGGGAAAACAATATCATCCAGCGCGGAGCTCATGTCGGCTTTGGCGGAACCATGGGACATGATAACCTGATCAGACAAATGGTTTACCTGGGGCACGAATTTCAAATCGGCAGCCATAACACTTTCGTGGCCGGCAGTATCATTGGAGGCAACTGTACGATCGGGGACCATTGCTTCTTTGGATTGGGGGCCATCGTGCTGAATTGGTCCACTATCGCCAGCGACTCCTTTATAGGTGCGGGCAGCACGGTAATCAAGAACACTGAACCATTTTCGAAAAATGTGGGTAATCCGAGCCGTATCATTGGCTATAGCCATGAAGGGGAGTGATTTATTTGCCGGACAACAATAAAATTATCATAAACTTCACTCCCACGGGGATGCTGCCGCAGAAGAAAGACACCCCTTATGTGCCGATTTCCCCTGAGGAGATAATTGAAGATGTAAGAAAGGCCTGCAACCTCGGAATTACCAGCGTCCATCTCCATATCCGCAATCAGGACACCCAGAAGCCGTGTTTTGAAAAAGGCAAATATGCCGAAATAATTGCAGCGATCAGAGATTTTGCACCCGATTTGGTTGTCTGTGTTTCGACCAGCGGGAGGCATTTTACCGATTTCGAGCAGAGAGCAGATGTTT
>JAQVXF010000239.1 GCA_028709355.1 Syntrophomonas sp. | reverse complement strand
TCGATCTTTTCTTCCAGCACCGCCAGCATACCCCGGGAACTATCAACCGCCAGGATGCTGCCCACCTGGTCCCCCAACCGCAAGCTGATCAGGCCAGTGCCGCAACCGTAATCAAGCACCCTCATCCGGGGTGTGAGTTCGATCACATCTTCAATGGACCGGGCTATGCGGTTAGATAGTCTTAATCGAGCCGGATTGTCATCCCATGTGGCTGCCAGGGGATCAAAATTCTTGCTCCCGGTATCCACCCCAGTAACCTCCTCCAACCAGCAAAAAGCCCGGCAGAGCCGGGCTCATCAGTCTATTTACCTTCCCAGTATGCTTCGGCTTCTTTCTCCATCTTGTCGAGGCGGGTATAATAATCAGGGAACTCATTCAAGTGGGCCAGGGCAATTTTGCCCGTGGTCAGCGGATCATCATCGGTGACATTGGTCTCCGGATCGCGGCGCCCATGTTCGAGTTCCACATCCATCCCCATCCGGTATTGTTCTACATCGAACTTGCTCCAGTTTATGCCCAGTTTCTCTCCGATGGATTTAGCTTCGTCAGCGCTGAAATGCTTCTTGGCAGACATTTGGTCATCTCCTCCCTCAATGTTTTATCATCACTTGGGTCTGTTATCACATTGTACTAGTCAGTCGATCACCCCGTCAATCTGCCCGCCATCTGCCGCTCACTGCTCCTCCAGGCGAGTTCCGCGCGCACCCAAAATCCATTTCGGCGCTGCAAGCCCGGTCATCTGAGCTACTCCAACCGCCGGGGCGAATAGGGGAGCCCGAGGGTGAAGCCTGGCACCTTCCCGTCCCCTCCCTCTGAATTGCACTGTCAAAGACTGATCCCCGCTCTCCCAGGTGTTTATTGCGACCCGGTGTAGATGCGGACTGCATCCCGCAGGAAAGCAGCAGTACCTGGTTGTTCAGCGTCGTAGTAGGCGGTGAAACGCTCATCATCCACGTACATCTGGGCCAAGCCCATATGGGCTTCCTTGCTATATTCTGCCCAATAACTGCCCAGCCAGCGGCGATGCAGGTCAGCCGCCTTCTGTCCTAATGCCCCGCCGGGGTCACCCGTCTTGAAACCTTCCTTTAGGGTGGCCATCAGTTCCTCATTGAGCCGGTTAACGACCTCGAACTGATCCGGGCTCATCTCCAGCACCTTCTGGTTCGAGCGCTCGACTGTACCGTTGCCATACTTGGCCCTTATCTCGCGCCCGTACGTCTCCTCATTCTCATCCACCAGCTGCTTCTTAAAAGCAGCAAACTTGTCCTTGTTCTTCAAAGTATAACCTCCTTCGTGTGCGGCAATGGTCGCATCCACTGTAGCTATCAGCCGGTCCAGGCGCCGACGTTGCCCACCGAGGGCGCGGCGATGCTGGTGTAAAGCTTCCGTCTTGTTGAAACTGGGCGCAGTAAGGATCTCCTTGATCCGGGCCAAACCCATTCCCAGTTCCCGGTAGAAGAGGATCTGTTGCAGCAAATCCACTTCCGCCTGGCCATAGATCCGATAACCCGATGAATTGACCCGGCTGGGCTTAAGCAGTCCAATCTCATCATAATAGCGCAGGGTACGGGAACTGACCCCAGCCAACTGGGCCAGCTTCTGAACCGTGTATTGCATGGCCTTGTCCCCCTTTAGCCAACTATAAACGTTTACGCAGCGTAAATGTCAAGGGACAATAAAATATTTATTGCCGCAGGATATTATTTATACTATATGAAATGATTATTGGCGGGAGGAGCAGTGGAAGTGGACGAAATAACTTACCTGCTATGCTTTATGGAAGGAGTGCTCTCCTTCGTATCGCCCTGTATCTTGCCGTTGTTGCCTGTATATGTCTTTTATCTGGCCGGGGTCAACGAACAGTCCGACATCAAACGTACCCGCCTGGTCACGAATTCTATCGCTTTTGTACTGGGATTCACCCTGATCTTCGTGGCACTAGGCGCCACAGCTAGTTTGCTGGGCCAATTCCTCCAGGAAAATATCGCCCTTATGCGCAAAGTCAGCGGCCTGGTGATGATCGTGCTGGGATTGAATTTTACCGGATTAATCCGCTTGGGATTCCTGAATGTGGACAAACATCTGGACTACCGGGTCCAGCGCTTGAACTTTCTTAAGTCGGTGGTTTTCGGAATGGTTTTCGCGTTTGGCTGGACCCCCTGTGTGGGGGCCTTCCTGGGCTCGGCCCTGTTGCTGGCGGGCAACTCCGAATCCATCCGCCAGGGAATCATCCTATTGGCACTGTATTCGGCCGGTTTAGGTTTGCCCTTTATCTTATTCGCGTTGTTGTTCGAGCGCGCCGGCAGCCTGGTCAAAGCATTGCAGCGACATGACCGCGCAGTAAACCTGGTCTCAGGTTTGGTGCTGATAGCTGCGGGTATTTTGATGTTCACTGACCGTTTAGGGTATCTCGGTATGGGATGGCTGTAGAATAGAAAGGAGTGACCTTTATGCCCAAAAAGTTGACTATCCCGGTCGTTATCATCCTGGTTATGACCCTTTTCATGGGTTGCAGCAGTGCTCGCCAGCCATCATCTGGCCAGCCGGATGCTTTGCCTGACTCTCCGCCTGCCGGTTCGGTGAACAGCAGTCAGCCGGCCCCGGAGATAGTCCTGTCCAACCTGCAAGGACAGACCATCAGGCTGTCCGACTACCGTGGCCAGGTGGTGATCTTGAATTTCTGGGCCAGCTGGTGTCCTCCCTGCAAGGCCGAAATGCCCGATCTGGAAAAAGCTGCCCGGGAATTTCGCCAGGGCACCGATGCGGTGCTGCTGACAATCAACCTCACCGACGGCGCCCGGGAAACGGTTGCCAAAGCTAACCAGTACATGGAAGACAACCAATTCTCCATGCCGGTATTGTTGGATACCGAGGGCCAAGCCGCCGACGCTTACAAAATTACCAGTATCCCCACCACCGTGATCATCGACCGGCAGGGAAATATCCGGGCTCG
>JAQVXF010000015.1 GCA_028709355.1 Syntrophomonas sp. | reverse complement strand
GGAAGGCCTCGCCCAGCTTGCCGATCTTGATATACTGCTTGATATTGGCAACGTCGTGGTCCTTGAACTGGCTGTCATACAACCTCTGGACGGTATCGTAGACATAGAGGCCCTCTTGGGCTTTGGTAGTAGATTTGATGTTCCAGATGATCAGTCTTTTGTCCAGGGCTTCGGCGATACTTTGAGCCAACATGGTCTTACCGGTCCCGGGCTCGCCCTTGATCAATAGCGGTTTACCCAAGGCGATGGCGATGTTGACGCTGTTGCGCAGCTCATCGCTGACGATATATTGGGCTGAACCCTTGTAAAGGGTCAATTTTGTAGACATACTAACGATTCCTCCTGTTCTCTGCCCGTAATTCACCAAGATGAATCATAGCAGAAATGGGGTGGACCGTCAACGCACCGCTGAAGCCGGCTATTCCGACCGACCCCAGTCATTGGGGCCGCTCGGCACTTCCCTAAACCTGGGCGGCCGACTTGCCGGCAATGTATCCGGTGGAGAAACAGGCTTGCAGATTGTAGCCTCCGGTATAGCCGTCCACATCCAGGATTTCACCGGCGAAGAAAAGTCCCGGCACCAGTTTGGACTGCATGGTTCGGGGATCGACTTCCTTGACGGTTACTCCCCCGGCGGTCACGATCGCTTCGGCTATAGGCCTGGTCCCGGTGATGGTCAGGGGCAGGTGTTTGAACAGCTGTCCCAGGGCCAACCGCTCCCCCCGGCTCACCTGGTGGCAGGGTTTGGCCGGGTCGATACCGCTCAGATTGACCATGACCGGGATCATCTTGGCCGGCAGCAGATCGGCCAGGGCGTTCTTAAACATCTTGCGCGACTGCTGGTTGAGATCCCGCTGCAGTCGTTCATCCAATTTCTCCTCGCTCAAGGCTGGTTTGAGGTCCAGTTCCAACCGCACCTCCCGGCCAGCCCGGTAGATATACTGGGCTATGTCCCGGCTCATGGACAGGATGATCGGTCCCGACAAGCCGAAATGGGTGAACAGCAGCTCTCCGAAATCCTCATTAATCTTCCGGCCCTGGGCATCGAAGGAAACCGCCCGGGTGTTCTTCAAGGCCAGCCCCTGCAGCTCCCGGACCCATGCTTCGGCGGTCACCAACGGCACCAAACCCGGCCGTGGTTCTATTATGTGGTGGCCGACTGCCCGGGCCCAGCCGTAACCATCCCCGGTGGAGCCGGTGCCCGGGTAAGACAGGCCCCCGGTGGCGATGATAACCGCGGTAGCGGCGACAGTCCCCCGACGACTCTCCACCCCAGTCACCCTGCCCCCCTCCAATTGCAATCCCAGTACCTCGCAAGCGGTGATGATTTTGACCCCAGCCTCCTGCATAGCCTGTTGCAGGACCGCCACCACCTGGCCGGCATCATCTGACTGCGGGAATACCCGTTGCCCCCGCTCCACTTTTACCGGGAGCCCGTGCCGGGCAAAAAACTCGATCAAATCCTGATTGGAAAACTCATGGAAAGCGCTGTACAGGAACCGTCCATTGCCGGGCATCCCCTTGATCAAACCGGCCTGATCCACGGCTGCCGTCAGGTTACAGCGTCCCTTGCCGGTTATATTGAGCTTGCGCCCAACTTTGTCCTTTTTCTCCAGTACCGTGACCCGGCCCCCCGCCGCGGCGGCGGTTATGGCCGCCATCATCCCGGCCGGACCAGCCCCTATCACTACCACTTCTTTCACCCTTGTTGTCCTCCCGCTGCGTTATATCATGGTTTTGGGCTCACAGCCCTTGGCAGTCCTGTTCATCCATCCATATCCGCCCCGACCATTTGTATAATTGGAGCCGATGGATTAAAATGTTATGCGTATTCTATTATATTGTAAACATCTCATTACAAAGAAACGGGGGTATAGGTAATTGTCTAATTCACATGAGAACCATGCGGCCCAGGTTGCTGTCGGACCGCCTCGGGTGCCCAGGTTCCTGCTGGTGGTCATCGTGCTTTTGCTGGCCGGGATGTACTCATATGCGGCCTTCATGGACAAACCGGCACCGGAGAAGACGGTCAATAATTTTTACCAGGGCTATTTCACCAAGGATTACAATGCAGTGGCCTCCAACCTCAGCGTCTTCTGGTCGGTACGCTTCCTGCCCGAGCATCAGGACCAGACCCCGGCTGAGTTGCTGGCCGCCCGCAGCCAGATAGAAAAAGAGATTGCCACAGTCATTGCTGAGATCGAGGCTGACAATGAATTGCCTGAAGGCCTGGAAATCAAGATATTGGAGGAATACACCAAGATCGGCACCAACAGTGCTCTAGTGGTCTATGACTTCTTGGAGCAGGGGCAGCCCACCAGCCGCGAAGCGGCTTTGCTGATCAATGAAAAGGGGCAATTCCGGATATTCAACATGAGCCCCCTCGATGACAGTCTCATGGAGGAGGTCAAAAACTTCGCTATCGAAGACCTGGACGAAGGCTTCGCCACTCTATTGGAACCACCCGCCGCAGAAACAGAAGCAGGCGAATAAAGTCCAAATGCACATCGATACCCCGACGATAATCAAAAAGGAGTAGAGAGTTGATCTCTTTACTCCTTTTGGCTTTTCCGGCAAACCACTCGTTATGGCATGTTCTCGGCAGGCTGGCATCGACTGGGGCAACTGCCGAGTATGCTCAGGCCCAAGCTGAGATACGCCGCAACTATAGTCATTACTATTCCCGCCACCCCACTTGTTGCCCCCGGACCATTATGTCCCCGCCCGACTCGCCGTACTGCTTATGAGTCCCAGCTTTCTACCCCGGGAACGAGTTTCTCCTCGCAATGCGAGGATCACAGCTCAGTACCGCTAGCCACCGCCGAACCGGGGTCCACTCGACAACCGGGGCGGATCTGGCAGTTGGCCCCCACCACCGATTCCCGGACAGAGGCTCCAGGGCCGATGCTGGTGTTGGCCCAGATGACCGCGTCGCTGAGGGCGGCCCCATCTCCGATCCGGCATCCGGGACCGATGACTACGCTGCCGGTAAACATCACCCCATCTCCCAGCTCGGTTCCCTCCCCCAGCAGCACCTGCTGCTGGGGGGTATTGACTAGCAAGCGGCCTTCCTGGGCGGCCCGCACTTTCCCCGCCAATATGTCGGCGTGGGCTTGGCGATAGGTCTCTAAATTGCCCACATCGCACCAGTAATCCGCCATGGTTACCCCGAAGAAGGGACTGCCCATCTCCACCAGCCGGGGAAACAACTGCTTGCCGAAATCATAAAATCCCTCCGGTATGTAATCAAACACCTCCGGCTCAAAAACATAGATGCCGGTATTGGCCACCCGGCTGAGGGCTTCGGCGGGGCGGGGCTTCTCCTGGAAACTGCGAATGCGTTCGTCCTCACCCGTGATGACGATGCCAAAATGTTCCACATCGGGGACTTCCTTCAAAGCCACTGTGGCCAGTGCTCCATGGCGACGGTGAGCCTCCACCAACCAGGTCAGGTCGATGTCGGTCAGGGCGTCCCCGCTGACGATCACGAAGGTCTCGTCCAGGAACCAGGCACAGTTTTTGACTCCCCCCGCCGTACCCAGCAGTTCCGCTTCCGGGGAGTAATGCATCGCTACTCCGAATCGGCTGCCGTCACCGAAATAGCTGCTGATCTGGTCGCCATGGTAATGGAGATTGGCGATCAGTTCGGTGCAGCCATGCCGGGCCAGGAGCCGCACTGTATTATCCATCAAAGGCCGGTTAGCCATAGGGATCATGGGCTTGGGCACGGAGGAGGTCATGGGCATCAATCTGGACCCTACCCCGGCCGCCATTATCATCGCTTTCATAAATTCCTCACCTCGAAGTTAACTTTAGCAAAATATTGTGAAAACTGGCAACTATTTTCCCAGCCTTTTCCATCAGGTTGCCGCACCCATCCCCTGTCCGCCCCATAACTCGCTCCCACCGGGTCCGCTTCCACCCGTTCCGCCTATGTGCCCAAAGCGGGGCTGGGGACCTAATCAGGCGGCGGGCGCAGGTGAGGTCAATCACACCCAGCCATTTGGATCCCTCCAAATGCTGAGCCCCGGCCAAACTGAGTTCTGGCCAGGGCTCCAAGGCTCCGGTTGGTTTCCCGAGAGGGTGCTCACTCCCCTGCAGACAGGCACGAGCGGATAAGGTTCCTGCCGCTTCATTGATTTATGACTGTTCTCCCGCTATCCTGGTCTTCATCAGCAGGTAGTTTATACTGTCCACCAGCGCCTGCCAGGAGGCCTCGATTATGTTCTCCGATACCCCCACTGTGCTCCATTGCTCCACCTCGTTGGCTGAATCTATCAGCACTCTTACCCGGGCGGCGGTACCCCGGTTGCCATCCAGAACCCGGACCTTGTAGTCGGCCAAGTGCATCCCGCTGATCTCGGGGTAGATATCGGTCAGGGCCTTGCGCAATGAGTTATCCAACGCGTTGACCGGCCCATCTCCTTCAGCGGCGGTGTGCACTATCTGCTCACCTACCTGGATCTTGATAAAGGCCTCAGCCACGAAATCACTGTCTTCCTGCTTTTCCAGAATGATCTTCAGGTTTTGCAGCTGGAAGAAATCCCCCATCTGACCGAATGCCTTGCGCAACAGCAATTCCAGTGAACCATCCGCCCCTTCGTATTGGAAGCCTTGGTTCTCCAGCTCCTTGATCTGTTTGATGACAGCCCGGGTCTGGGCATCATAGCTGTTGACATCCAGGCCCAGTTCCTTGGCTTTGTAGAGCAGGTTGGAAATGCCGGCCAGTTCTGAGACCAGCACCCGGCGGTGGTTACCCACTTCCTCCGGGTTGATGTGCTCATAGGTGGCCGAATCTTTCAGCAGGGCACTGACATGGATGCCCCCTTTATGGGCAAAAGCACCTGAGCCCACAAACGGCTGGTTATTGGGACTGGGCAGGTTGGCTATCTCATTCACATAGTGGCTGACCTCGGTCAACCGCTTAAGATGGCCGGGGGGGAGACAGCGTTTGTCCATCTTAAGCTCCAGGTTGGGGATGATGGAACACAGGTCGGCGTTGCCGCATCTTTCCCCCAGGTTGTTGATGGTCCCTTGCACCTGAACAATACCCATATTCAGTGCTGCCAGGGAGTTGGCCACCCCGCAGCCGGAGTCGTTGTGGGCATGGATACCCAGTGGCACCCTGGTCTCGGTCTGAACCACCTTGATGATTTCTGCCAGTTCCCAGGGCAAAGTGCCCCCATTGGTGTCGCACAAGGCCAGGCAATCAGCCCCGGCTCCTGCCGCAGCCGCCAGCACCTGCAAAGCGTAGTCCGGATTGTGCTTGAATCCGTCGAAGAAGTGTTCGGCATCGAATACCACTTCCAGGCCTTTGTCCTTGAGAAAGGCCACCGTCTCCCGGACCATGTTCAGGTTTTCCTCCAGGGTGGTCTCCAGGGCCCGCAGTACATGGAAATCCCAGGACTTACCGAAGATAGCCACCACCGGGACCTCCGCTGCCAGCAGGGCGATAATATTGTTGTCGTGCTTGACGCTGACGTTCGGCCGGCGGGTGGAACTGAAGGCACTGAGCCGGGCATACTGAAGCTGGTAGTTCTTCATCTGGCGGAAGAAATCCAGATCCTTGGGATTGCTCCCCGGCCAGCCGCCCTCAATATAGGAAATACCGAGCCGGTCCAATCTCCGGGCGATCTTGATCTTGTCATCGACCGAAAACGATATCCCTTCGCCTTGGGCGCCATCGCGCAGGGTAACATCATAAACCTTTACATCCAACTTTAAATCCCCAATACGGAGCCCTCCTTAAATTGTGAGAATAACTTCTCGCACCAAATCGCCCATCTGGGCGGTATCGATCAAAGTCTTGCCTTCTTCCATCAGGTCCGGGGTCCGGTATCCTTCCTCCATGACCTGATGAACAGCCTGCTCAATCAGGCGGGCCTCGGCCTCCAGGTTGAAGGAATAGCGCAGCAGCATGGCCGCGGACAGGATGGTGGCCAGCGGATTGGCCTTCCCCTGCCCGGCGATATCGGGAGCGCTGCCATGGGAAGGTTCATACAGGCCCACCTGGCCGCCGATTGACGCGCTGGGCAGCATGCCGATGGAACCGGTCAGCATGGAGGCTTCATCAGTCAGTATATCACCGAACATATTCTCGGTCACTATTACATCGAATTGGCGGGGAAAGCGGATCAACTGCATGGAACAGTTGTCGACGTACATATGCGAGGTCTCCACATCCGGGTATTCGACCGCCAGTTGGGTGACCGTCTCCCGCCACAGACGAGAGCTCTCCAGGACATTGGCCTTATCCACCGAGCACAGTTGGCGGCGGCGTTTGCGGGCCACTTCGTAAGCGAACCGTACTATTCTTTCGATCTCATAAGTGGAATAACTCAAAATGTCGGTGGCCTTCTGGCCCCCATCGGGCGTTCTCTCCCGGCTCTTCTCCCCAAAATAAAGGCCCCCGGTCAGTTCGCGGATCACGATCAGGTCCACCCCGGCTATGACCTCTTCTTTCAAGGTGGACGCCTGCAGCAAGCCGGGGAATAGGATACAGGGCCGCAGGTTGGCATAGAGCCCCAATTCCTTGCGCAGGGGCAGCAGGGCACCCACTTCCGGCCGCAGGTGTACCGGCAGTTCATCCCACTGGGGTCCGCCGATGGCTCCCAGCAACACTGCGTCTGATTGCCGGCAAATCTCCAGGGTGGCTGCCGGCAGGGGATGCCCCACCGCATCGAAGGCCGCCCCCCCGATCAAGGCCTCGGTGAATTGGAACTGGTGCCCGCACTTCTCCCCGATCGCCAGCAGGGCCTTGACCGCCTCCGGTACTATCTCCACCCCGATGCCGTCCCCGGGGAGGACTGCAATTCTATACATCAGTTTTCTCCTTTCGGCTCCCGCCTGGACTATCCGGTTTCCTTGACATAGTTGATCAAACCGCCCCGGGCCATAATCTCCTGCATAAACTCCGGGAAGGGAGTGGCCTGGTATACTTCACCGCTCCTCAGATTGAGAATCTGGCCGGACTCCAGGTCCACCTCGATCTGGTCCCCCTCCTGGATAGCTGCGGCTGCCTGCGGGGACTCCAGGATGGGCAGCCCGATGTTGATGGCGTTACGGTAGAAGATGCGGGCGAAAGAGTCAGCCACCACGCAAGCGATACCGGCCCCTTTGATAGCTATGGGGGCGTGCTCGCGGGAACTGCCGCAGCCAAAGTTCTTGTCGGCCACGATCATGTCCCCCGGCTTGACCTTGAAGGGGAATTCGGGATCGGCATCCTCCATACAGTGACGTGCCAACTCGGCCGGGTCGAAGGTAGTCAGGTAGCGGGCCGGGATGATAGCGTCGGTATCGATATTGCTGCCGAATTTATATGCTTTGCCGGTAAATTTCATCGTCTAAACCTCCCATGGCGGCGTAATCCGGCCCTTGATAGCGCTGGCCGCGGCCACCGCCGGATTGCTCAGGTAAACTTCGCTGTCCGGGTGCCCCATACGACCTACGAAATTCCGATTGGTGGTAGCCAGGGCCTTTTCGCCCTTGGCCAGGATCCCCATATGCCCACCCAGGCAGGGACCGCAGGTCGGGGTGCTGACCGCGGCTCCGGCTTCGATGAAGATCTCAATGAAGCCGCGCCGCAGGGCATCCAGGTAGATTGCCTGGGTGCCGGGCAGAATTATCAACCGCAGACCAGGGTAGACCTTGTGTCCCTTAAGGATCTCGGCTGCGGCCTGCAGATCTTCAATGCGGCCGTTGGTGCAGGAGCCAATCACCACCTGATCCAACCAGACCTCACCCGCCTGGCTGACCGGACGGGTATTCTCCGGCAGGTGGGGGAAAGCCACCACCGGCTCCAGTTGGGACACGTCGTATTCGATGGTGCGGGCATAGGCCGCATCAGGATCGGATTGATATATTTGGTAGGGACGCTTGAAGCGATCCTTGATATAAGCCAGGGTTATGTCGTCAGCCGCGATGATGCCATTCTTGCCGCCGGCCTCAATGGCCATGTTGGCCATAGAGAAGCGGTTATCCATAGACAGGGTGCGGATGGCTTCCCCGGTAAACTCCATCGACATGTAGCGGGCCCCGTCCACCCCGATATCACCGATGGCGTGGAGGATGAAGTCCTTGCCCCCGACCCAGCGGGAGGGCTGGCCGTAGTAAACGAACTTGATGCTCTCCGGTACCTTGAACCAGGCTTCCCCGGTGGCCATGGCAGCGGCCATATCGGTGGAACCCACCCCGGTGGCAAATGCCCCTAAGGCACCATAGGTGCAGGTGTGGGAATCGGCGCCGATGATCAGGTCGCCCGGCCCCACCAGTCCCTGCTCCGGCAGCAGGCAGTGTTCGATGCCCATCTGCCCGATTTCAAAATAGTTATGGATCCCCTGCTGGTGAGCGAAATCACGCATGATCTTGGCCTGCTCGGCTGCTTTAATATCCTTGTTAGGAGTAAAATGATCGGGTACCAGTACCACTCTGTCGGCTGCAAATACCCGTTCCCGCCCCAGTCTGGCGAATTCGCTGATGGCCACCGGAGCAGTAACGTCATTGCCCAGGATAACGTCCACCTTGCAGTTGAGCAATTCGCCGGCTTCCACGTGTTCTCGCCCGGCATGGGCGGCCAGTATCTTTTGGCTGATTGTCATTCCCATTGGCTGTCCCTCCAATTAACCTCGCGTTACTCCTGGGAGTTCAAGGTCAGATCGTAATAATATTTGTTGATGGCATTGATGTAGGATTTGATGCTGGCCTCGATGATGTCGGTGCTCAAGCCCCGGCCATTATAGACCTTGTCTCCGATCTTGATCCGGGAGGTCACCTCACCCAGCGCATCCTTGCCGGAGGTAACCGCCTGCAGCTTGTAGTCGACCATCCGGCCGTAGATATCGGTTATCTTGTCGACTGCTTGACAGCCCGCTTCCACTGGTCCCATACCGGTGGCGGTGGCCTCGAAGGCCTTATCCTCGATAGCCAGCCTGATGGTGGCGGTGGGGATGACACTGGTACCAGCGGTGATCTGCAGGTATTCCAGGCGGAATCTTTCTGGTACCGCCCGGGCCCGGTCCTTGATCAGGGCATGCAGGTCATCGTCGTTGATTGCCTTCTTCTTATCAGCTATTTCTTTGAAGCCTACAAAGGCCCGGGCCAGTTCAGCCTCGTCCAGATGGTAACCCAGTTGGATCAGCCGGTCGTTGAAGGCATGGCGCCCGGAGTGCTTGCCCAGCACCAAGTTGCTCTTGAAAACCCCGACCAACTCCGGGCTCATGATCTCGTAGGTGGATCTCTCCTTCATCACCCCGTCCTGATGGATGCCGGATTCGTGAGCAAAAGCATTGTCACCCACGATGGCCTTGTTGGGCTGGATGAGCATCCCGGTGGCACTGCTCACCAAGCGGCTGGTGCGGTATATCTCCTGGTAATTGATACCGGTTTCTTTCTGGTAAAATGCTTTCCGGGTATAAAGAGCCATGACGATCTCCTCCAAGGAGGCGTTACCGGCCCTTTCCCCGATACCATTGACGGCACACTCTATCTGGCGCGCCCCGTTGACCACCCCGGCCAGGGAATTGGCCACCGCCAAGCCCAAATCATTATGACAATGGACGCTGATAATGGCCTGGTCGATATTGGGTACTCGCTCCATGAATGTCCGAATAAATTGGCCGAAATCCTCCGGCACCGCATAGCCGACCGTATCCGGCAGATTGACCACGCAGGCCCCGGCAGCGATTACCGCCTCTATGACCTGGGCCAGGTAATCGACATCACTGCGGTAGGCATCCTCGGCGGAAAACTCTACATCGGGGCTGAAGCGGCGGGCATATCTGACTGCCTCCACCGCCTGGGTCAGCGCCTCCTCCCGGCTGATCTGCAATTTATGGCGCAGGTGGATATCGGATGTGGCCAGGAAGGTGTGGATGCGGGGCGACTCCGCATACTTGACCGCTTCCCAGGCCCGGTCTATATCCATTTTAGTGGCTCGGCACAATCCGGCGATAATCGGTCCCCGGACCTTCTGGGCGATGGTTTTTACGGCCTGGAAATCCCCTTGGGATGAGATTGGGAAGCCAGCTTCGATGACATCCACCCCAAGGTTGGCCAGCTGATAAGCTATCTCCAGTTTCTCTTCCACATTCAGGCTGACTCCGGGTGACTGTTCACCATCGCGCAGGGTGGTATCAAAAAGGTAGATCCTATTTTTATCACCCATATATAAACCTCCATTCTAATCACCATAGCCGGAAAAACGGAACGCCCTCTTCCCTGACTATAAATATTCTGTACGCCTAACCGGCTTCTATTTGGTTTCCTTCAACCAGGGCATCATGGACCTCAATTCGGCTCCCACTTCCTCGATCAGGTGCTCCTGGTTCTGCCGTTTCAAAGCATTGAAGCGGGGACGGTTCACGGTATTCTCCAATAGCCAGTCTTTGGCGAAGCTGCCGTCCTGGATGTCCTGCAGGGCTTCCTGCATGGCCCAGCGGGTGTCCTCCCCGATGATGTCCGGCCCCTTGGTATAATCGCCCCATTCAGCCGTATCGCTGATGGAGTAGCGCATGAAACTCATTCCCCCCTCATACATGAGGTCGACGATCAGCTTCAGCTCGTGCATGCATTCGAAATAGGCGATCTCCGGCTGGTAGCCTGCTTCCACCAGGGTTTCGAAGCCGGCCTTGACCAGCTCGGTGACCCCGCCGCACAGTACGCACTGCTCGCCAAACAGGTCGGTTTCAGTCTCTTCCTTGAAGGTGGTCTCGATGACCCCCGCCCGGGTACAACCGATACCCTTGGCATAGGCCAGGCCCAGTTCCCGGGTATTACCGCTGTAGTCCTGCTGTACCGCGATTAGGCCGGGCACTCCGGCCCCCTTCTGGTACATACGGCGGACCAGGTGGCCGGGACTCTTGGGGGCAATCATAAATACGTCTACAAAATCGGGGGGAACGATCTGGCCGAAATGGATGTTGAATCCATGCGAGAAACCCAGGGCATCACCTTTCTTAAGGTGGGGCTTGATCTCGGCATTGTAAACCCGGGACTGCACTTCGTCGGGCAGCAGGATCTGGATGACGTCCGCGGCGGCAGCCGCTTCAGCCACGCTCATGGGGGTGATGCCGGCGGCGAGCACCAGGTTCCATTCCTTCTCGGTAGCCTCATCGGTGGGTTTCCGTAAACCCACCACTACTTTTACGCCACTCTCATGAAGATTCTGGGCTTGGGCATGACCCTGGGAACCAAATCCCATCACTGCTACAGTTTTGCCTTTCAAAAGATCCAGGTTAGCATCAGCATCATAATACATTTTCGCCATTACAGGTTCCTCCTCTATATTTTATTGATTATTTCTTCCTGACATCATCAGCGGCGCCGCGGATCATGGCTACCTTACCGGTACGGACCAATTCCAGTATCCCGAAGGGGCGGAAAGCGTCTTCCAGAGCGTCGATCTTGCGCTGATCGCCGGTAGCCTCGACTATCAAAGAGGTACGTCCGATGTCGACTATACGGGCCCGGAAAATATCAACGATCTGCACTATATCAGGCCGGACATTATGATCGGCTTTGACCTTGATCAGGACCAACTCCCGGTCCACCAAGTGCTCCTTGGTCATATCCACCACCTTGACAACATCCACCAATTTGTAGAGCTGCTTGGTGACCTGTTCGATCACCATATCGTCGCCCTCGACTACGATGGTCATCCTGGAGATGGTCGGATCTTCTGTAGCCCCCACTCCCAGGCTGTCAATGTTGTAGCCTCGGCGGCGGATCAGGGTGGTGACCCGGGTCAAAACCCCGGGCCGGTTTTCCACGGTCACTGCTATGGTATGCTTATTCATCGAGGTCACCTCCCAGCATATTCAGGATCGACTCCCCAGGGGGAACCATGGGATAAACCCCCGCCTCCCTTTCCACCCAGAAGTCTATGATCACTGGGCGGTCGGTGACCTGCATGGCCTCTTGCAGGGCGCCCCGCACATCCTCGGTGCGGTTCACCCGCAGCCCCACCGCCCCATAAGCTTCAGCCAACTTCACGAAGTCGGGCTGGTGGCTCATGTCGGTATAGGAATAGCGCCCTTCGTGGAAGAGCTCCTGCCACTGCCTTACCATGCCCAGGTACTGATTGTTAAGGATGCAGATTATGACTGGTATCTTATACTGGACCGCGGTGCCCAGTTCCTGGATGTTCATCTGGATGCTGCCGTCCCCAGCGATATCGAAGACATGCTTGTCGGGACAGGCCAGCTTGGCGCCGATGGCAGCCGGGAACCCGTATCCCATGGTCCCCAGTCCCCCTGAGCTGATAAAGGAACGCGGTTCTTTAAAAAGGTAATACTGGGCTGCCCACATCTGG
>JAQVXF010000238.1 GCA_028709355.1 Syntrophomonas sp. | reverse complement strand
CAATACCACCAGCGGGGAATCGCCGGTAACCTGCTGCAGATGGCCCTGGCAGAGATGCAGCGGCAGGAGCCGAATGTCGATGAATTAACGGTTCACTCGTCCCTGTATGCCATATCTATATATGAAAAGATGGGATTTGCCCGCCAGGCTGATCAGGTCCAGGAACAGAACGGGATAAGCTTTATGCCCATGATCAAATCTATATAGGCATGCTTGCTAATGAACTTATTCTCCTGATCCAATGGGACGACTGAGCCGGATGGAAGTGGTCCCCCAAAATGTCTCTGCAGCTGTTGTGGTTAGGACGATTTCGCAGCAAATATTTTCCACCCAGGCCCCGTCCTGTGGTATACTTAAGGCAAACTAGCCACGGTTTTTCTCACCATAATATTGGTTGCAGATTAGCTTTTCTTCCCGGACACGTATGGTTGACCAAGCTTCCTGGGTTTCCACAATAAGAGACGCTCTCTTATCACCTGAAGGGAGATGGTGCTGGCTCTATGAAGAACGTACTGAAATGGGGAGCTGCTTTAGCGGTACTTGGTTTTGTCATGATGCTGTCGGTCAAGATCCCCGCCTTGGGATTGAGTGAGCCCAGTTTCTGCGGTCGGTGCCATGCCATGGATACTGCCGTAAGTACCCACCAACATTCGGTCCACGCACGGGAGGCCAACTGCGGTGACTGCCACGATCCGCACGGATTGGTGACAGGGAGTGCTTTCGCTGCCTATACCGGCACCCGGGACGTCTACCGGGTGGTCACCAACACCACACCCACTGAACTTCGCGCCACCAATCTATCCAAGAGTGTCTTGCAGGACAACTGCTTGCGCTGTCATGCGGATGTCCTGGGCCAGATCGGTGATACCCATGAGGACGGGGGACGTTATTGCTTCGAATGTCATAGGAACATAGTCCACATTAAATAGCTGAGGAGGGTGATGATGTGCAGTCGGACAGGATCAAAAAGCTAGCCTTGGTTACAGTGCCGGTATTGGTGCTGGTGTTGGTGGCTGGATTCTATTTCTTCAACCGTCATAACAATATCGTCCTGGAGAAACCCAAGGTGGCAGTGACCGGTAACACTACCAGTTCTGCAACATGGGCAGGCTTCTATCCCTCCCAGTGGGCCAGTTATCTGGACAATGAAACCAACAGCGAAAAACCGTCTCACTACGACAGCAAACCCTACATGAAAGCCATCTATAACGGTACTGGGTTCTTCGCTGAGTTCAATGAACCGCGCGGTCACACTTACACTATTGAAGACATCAACGCCATCGACCCGGCTCGCCGCAAATCGGGTTCTTCCTGTTTCACCTGCAAATCCACCCAGGTGCCGGAGCTGATGGAGAAATACGGGGCCCAATACTACCTGATGACGTTCGACCAGATCAAGGATGAGGTCACTGAACCCATCGGCTGCGCCGATTGCCACGATCCCCAGACCCTGGACCTGCGTCTGAGCCGTCCCGCTCTGATCGAAGCCCTGCAGGAGCAGGGCCGGGACACCAGCCAATTGACCAAACAAGAGATGCGTACTTTAGTGTGCGCCCAGTGCCACGTGACTTACTATTTTGAACCGGGGACCAAGGAAGTGACCTTCCCCTGGGACAAAGGGGTCAAAGCGGATCAGATCCTGGCCTATTTCGATGAAGAGCAGTTTACCGAATTCACCCATCCGGTGGCTGGCTCAGGATTGGTCAAGGCCCGCCATGCGGAATACGAGACCTTTATGGGCAGTACCCACCAGTCAGCCGGGGTAGCCTGCGCTGATTGCCACATGCCCTATGTCAGCACCGGCACCAGCAAGATCAGCTCCCATGTCTGGCAGAGCCCCCTGAACAACATCGAATCGAGCTGTACCACCTGCCATCGCAACGGAGCCGAGTGGCTGACCCAGAGGGTAGGCACCATCCAGAGCCAGACCAAGCTGAGTCAGCAATTGGCGGGAGAGGCGGTAGTAGAGGCTATCGATGAGTTGAAGATCAGCCGCGAGACCCCGACCGTCGATAAGGCCAAGCTGGAACAGGCCATGGCCCTGCATCGCAAAGCCCAGTGGTATTTGGATTATGTAATGGTCACCAATGGATATGGATTCCATAATCCCACTGAAACCTTGAACAATCTCAATATAGCTATCGACAGTGCCCGTAAAGCAGTTGACCTGGCCAAAGCAGCCCGAGGGGCCAGCTAGGGAACACCACGTTGTTGAGGGGTTTGATCCGTGCCTGATAAAAAGCGCAAGGGAAATAATAGCCCGGTAGCCTGGTTGTCCTCGATGAGATTCGCCATATACTTGTTGATGCTGGTCGGTGCCGTGAGCGCTCTGGGGACCATCATACCCCAGGGCCAGGCGCCGGCTTTTTATGTCCACAATTATGGCCGGGGGATGGGAGCCTTAATCAATGCCTTGTCCTTGGACAGTCTTTACCGGGCCTGGTGGTTCTACCTGCTGATGTTCGTCCTCAGTCTGGCCATCACCGTGTGTGCCTGGCATCGGCTGCGTCGCGCCCGTTCGTTGACCACAGCGGGCTCGCTGGTCTTTCATCTGGCCATCGTGATAATCCTGGCTGGGGCGGTGTGGTCACTGGGATACGCCCGCAGCGCTCAGGTAGATGTGGCCGAGGGACAGACCGTCGCCCTGACCGATTATGGCTTCGGCGCCGGGCAGCTGACTTTGCATTCATTTACTATCGATTACTACCCGGATTTCCAGGCCCGCCAGTATACCAGCGACATCAGCCTGGAGGGCTTTGAGCAGCAGGATTACCACCTGAATATCAATGTCAATAATCCCCTGCGGGCCGGGAATCTGAAGATCTACCAGAGCAACTGGGGCTGGATGCTAAGGATTCAGGCAGACATCGATGGGTCCAGCCGGGTAGTATATATGAAGGACCGGGAGTCGATCCCGTTGGGGACCAGTGGCGAGGAAGCCATCAAGGTGGTTTTCCTGCCCGATT
>JAQVXF010000237.1 GCA_028709355.1 Syntrophomonas sp. | reverse complement strand
GTAGATGGAGGCTTTTCCGGAGTTGTCCTCTCCTTGAACTACGGCCAGCCTAGGCGCACCATTAACACAACCGCTGCCAGGTATGGTCAGATAGACAAAATTCGGCCCGACATCCAACAGAACTCTATCCCATGTATGAAGATCAATTCCTTTAAATCTTCTAAAATCCTGCTCGGCTTCCACTTCCACTAGCCAGAGATTCATATCGCCTTGTCCTTTGGCAACTGTATTTGAAAAATCGTCCAACGGAATATTTTGACTAAAATCTATCTCGAAGGAAGCTAGGCTTTTATCGCGGAGATCTGTTGCCTCTTTTAGGGAATCAGAATAGCGATTTGCCATTTCCGAAATGGAGATGAAGACTTCATCCACATCATTGGCGCGATTTATAGTAATTTTTCCGTTGCTATACCACTCTGCAGATAAGGATGTAGAGCCTCCAGATTTCTTCTGGAACCTTACACTGTGGATGGCAAATCTATCCTGCGCGATATTCAGTATTTCATCCAGCCCTTCTACATAACGGTTTGCGCCATGCCAGGCTTTTAAGCTGAAGTTTCCTGCGCTTTCTTCGGGAGATAATCCATCTGAGAACCTAATTCCAATTCCCCTGCGACTAAATCCGGCTAATTTCTCCCAATGCAGTAGATGCCCTCGGGACAACCAACAGCTATCGAGACCGTTTGTGCCTTTGACCCATTTTTCAACAATAGAATCGGATTCGGCTGCATCCAGCAAACTATAGAGAATCCAAACACGATCTCTCGTGCAATCCAGGAAAAGGTTATTCGACAATTCAGAATCTGTGTTTAAATACCATCCAACAGAGTCGATTTTTTCCCATGCGCCTGGAAGACTTTTGAAATATCCAGGATTACGCTCTATTAGATAAGCCTTAAGCTGAGTTGAGTAGGTTTTCCCGAACGCTTCAAGGGATTCTTCGTTGTTTTCGAAACCTGCCTGAAGCAACTCTTTCAAGTCTCTTAGATTATGAACGGGACGCATGATTGTTATTCCATTTGCCGAAGTACGTTAGGTCAATAATACTAGGTATAGCTATTTAAGATTTGGCGACATGAACCACAAAAGGAATGCAATAGGCAATTCGCACTCCAATGACAAGCAAGCCCGCATGGTGGCGGAAATGCAAAGGGGTCTCATATGCCCGACATTTCGGATATGAAGGCAAGGGTGGTTTATGAGGATGGCGTCTTGAAACCACTTCAACAGATCGAATTGCAGGAGAGGACAGTGACTCTTGTGGTTCTCAAGCCGGGAAGAATCACAAACATAATAAGTATTTGAACTGGCAAATCCATGTTTCTTTTGGTGAAGATCCACGACCAACTCCACCCGACTCTACTTCCTGGACAACATCCGCTGGCTCATGATAGTCTTGGTGGTCATGGTTCACGCCGCCGTGACCTACTCCAACCTGGGCCACTGGTACTATCGTGAGCCCGTTGAGCTTGATCCACCTACTTTCCTGTTCTTCGGCATCTTTCTCTCCTTCACCCAGGCCTATTTCATGGGCCTACTATTCCTGATTGCCGGCTACTTCGTGCCGGACTCATTCGACCGCAAGGGTCCGGCAAAATTCCTCAGGGACCGGGCCGTCCGGCTGGGCATTCCCACCCTCATCTATATGCTCTTCATCAATCCGGGTATCAACTATTACCTACTGGCATTCCAGTGGCAGGGGCCCCGCCCGCCCCTGGGCCAGGCATACATGAACTATATCCTGAGAGGGGCAATCCTCAGCGGCAGCGGCCCAATGTGGTTCGCCCTGGCCCTGCTCATCTTCTCCGCAGCCTATGCCGCCTACCGCCTGCTCACCGGCAGCCGGATGAGCCCAAAGCCGGAGCCAGCCCTCCCCGGCCATCTGCATGTGGCCGGGCTGATTTTGCTCATAGCCGTCGGTGCCTTTGCCATCCGATTGGTCCAGCCCATAGGCACCAGCGTGATGAATATGCAGCTATGCTACTTCTCCTCCTACATCGTCCTCTTTATCGTGGGAATCCAAGCCAGGCAGAACAACTGGCTTATGCGGATTCCCCGCTCCTTTGCCCTGAGCTGGTTCAAGGCCGCCCTGGCGGGGGGAACAGCATTCTGGCTGGCCATAATGATCCTGGGAGGCATGGCCTCCGGCGACCTCTCCCCCATCTGGGGAGGATGGCGCTGGCAGAGCGCTGCCTTTGCCCTCTGGGAGGCGTTCTTTGCTGTGGGTGCTTGCCTTGGAATCATAGCCATGTTCAGAGAGCATTTCAACTGTCGGGGCAGGCTGACGGGCCCGCTCAGCGACAGCTCATTCTCCGTCTATCTCTTCCATCCGCCCATCTTGATCCTGATCTGCCTGGCCCTCAGGAATTTAGCCTGGCACCCTCTGATCAAGTTCGCCCTCTGCTCTGCCCTGGCCCTACCCCTCTGCTTTCTGGCCGGCTATTTTATATTCAGGCGCATTCCTCTGCTGAAAAGAGTTCTCTAAAACAGCTTACCTAAAACCTGCCGGAGCAACTGCCTCAGATCAAAAAAGGCAGAAAAAGCATTTATACTTGTTTCTGCGTAAGGGTTCTGGTTTGTTCCTTATCATTTGGAGGATTGAAGGATTTGACAACTGTTTACGACGTACCTCCCCATGACTTGATAGCTGCCGTGGCCCAGGAGCTAAAGGCGGCGGGCAAAGTTCAGCCCCCGACATGGGCCGAGTTTGCCAAGACTGGGGTAAATAGGGAGATGCCTCCCACTAACCCCGACTGGTGGTTTGTGCGATGCGCATCAGTACTGCGCAGAATATATATCGACGGCCCGGTGGGCGTATCCCGCCTGAGAAGCTTCTACGGCGGAAAGCACCGCAAGGGAGTAGCCACAGGATTCTTCTGCAAAGGCAGCGGCTCCGTGGTCCGCGAGTCCCTGCAGCAACTGGAGAAGGCCGGCTACGTGAAGAAGCTCAAGAAAGGACGCCAGATGACC
>JAQVXF010000236.1 GCA_028709355.1 Syntrophomonas sp. | reverse complement strand
GAGATAAACTATGACGCTTCTCAATTAAAGCCCCACTGGATTTTCCGCAATCACGGGTTGTTGGGAGACGCTATCGTGGCTTTCTTCGGATCGGTGCAGGTGGATACCGAGAAGATGATGGATCTGAAAGACATCCGCGACAAGGAGTCCATCTATTCGCCGCGGATGCTCAATTTCATTATCGAACATTTCGATACCGACCTGCAGAAGGCCATCTATAGGCAGTTCATATTAATCATGGCTATCAAAGAGGAACTGGAGATACGGGATATCCACCTGCAGCGGATCGGCGATGATCTCTACCTGGACCGGGCCAAGCTCTCGGTGTCGATAGCCACCAGTACGATAGTATCGACCCTGATCCACACCGGTATCAATATCCAGACCCAGGGCACCCCGGTCAAGACCATCGGCCTGGAGGAATTGGGCATCCCAGATATGGTATCGTTCGCCGAGAACGTGATGCTGCGCTACAAACACGAACTGGAGCGAATCTACGAGGCACGCTGCAAAGCGCGGGGGATAGTGTCAGACATTTAGCCGGCCAGTCTCCTAATTTTCGGCCAGGATGGGACACCCCGGTGCCTTGTCAAAGGCAGGAGCTTACTTTAGAATATATAGATGTGAACAGGACCAGAAGGCTGTATCGATCTACCGGGTTGGACAGCTAGCTTGATTTGAGGTGGCAAATGAGTAAAGAGACCAAAGCATTCATCAAAGATACCATCAGTGTAATTATCATCGCATTTATCCTGGCTGCTATCCTGCGTAATTATGTTATCGAGGGGCGGGAGATACCGACCGGATCCATGTTGCCCACGGTGCAGCTGAAGGATCGGGTGTGGGTCAACCGCTTCATTTACCGGTTCAAGGAACCAGTGCGGGGCGACATTGTCATGTTCCAGCCCCCAGAGACCATTCATTCCACCACTCCCTACCTGAAGAGGGTGGTCGGATTGCCGGGCGAGACAGTGGAGATGAAAGACGGTAAAGTATACATAGACGGCAGAGCCCTGGCGGAACCCTATGTGGCGGAGCCGCTCGAGTACGATTACGGACCGGTGCAGGTGCCCGATGGCAGCCTGCTGGTGTTGGGGGACAACCGCAACAACAGCTATGACAGCCATGAATGGAACGCCTGGCTGACCGAGGACCGGCTCATGGGCAAAGCCCTGGCCGTTTACTGGCCCCTGGATCACTTCAAACTATTACCTCGCGAGGTTGCTTTCGAATGAGAATCTTATTGACCAATGATGACGGCATCAATGCCCGGGGACTCCATTCCCTCATCACTGAACTGAATACCATCGCCGAGATCTATGTAGTGGCTCCCCGCACCGAGCAGAGCGGTACTGGGCATTCCATAACCGTGTTTGATCCCATCAAGGCCATCGAAGCCAACATCCCCGGCATTAAAAAGGGCTGGCTGGTCGGGGGCACGCCGGTCGACTGTGTAAAGCTGGCCACCAAACGGCTGGTGCCAGAATCAATCGATCTGGTGGTGTCGGGGATAAACCATGGCTCCAACCTGGGAACTGATGTGCTCTATTCGGGTACCGTATCAGCAGCTGCGGAAGGCGTGATAATGGGCTATCCCTCCATTGCCGTCTCCCTGGACTCCTTCGATCCGGCCGCCGATTTCACTTTTGCGGCCGGGTTTACGGGCAGACTGGTCCGCGAGATTCTGAAAGAGGGCTTGCCCAAGACCACCTTGTTCAATATCAACATACCGTTCCGGCCGGCCGAGGAAGTAAAAGGCATCCGCCTGACCAAACTGGGAACTCGCAATTATGATAACCTGTTCGATGAGCGGCGCGACCCTCGCGGCAACATCTATTACTGGTTGGGCGGGGGAGTGCTGAACGAGGAACAGGACCCGGACAGTGATGTGTATGCGGTGGAACATGGTTATGTAAGCATAACTCCCATCCACCTGGACCTGACCCATTATGGACTGGTCAAGAAGTTCAGCAGATTATCCGAGCAATATTTGAATTACCTGCTGCGAGGTGAATGATCATTACCTTCGTCAGCTTGGCCATCAACATCGTGATATTCCTGCTCATTTTCAACTGGTCCTACCTGCAGAAGCGGAGGATCGATCCGCAGCACCCGCCCAAGCCCATTGCCCAATCACTGCTGTTTCCGGTAGGATTGGCCATCGCTTTCACCCTCCTGGTGGATGCCTATCGGGGCATCATGTATTATCAATTGATGATGTTTCTGCTGGTGACAGTTGTACTAGTCTGGAAATTCTATGGTTCCAAGCCGTCATGATTGCTTGAAATCTCAAAGTATAGTACCATTTTTAAGAGCTAATTATATTGAGGAGGTTATCGGATGAAGGTATACCCTACTGAAGGAATTCGCAATATTGCCCTCGTGGGCCATGGGGGGACCGGCAAGACTTCACTGGCGGAAGCCATGATCTTCAACACCGGAGCGACCAAGCGGTTAGGGAGGGTTGATGATGGCAATACCGTTTCCGATTATCTGCCCGAAGAGGTCAAAAAGAAAATCACGATCAGCACCGCCTTGATCCCCTGTGAACATAAGAATTGCAAGATAAATGTCCTGGATACTCCGGGTTATGCTGATTTCTATTTCGAGGTGTGCGGGGCACTGCAGGCGGTTGACAGCATGTTGCTGATGTTCTCAGCTACTGCCGGGGTGGAAGTGCAGACCCAGATAATCTGGGAAGAGAATCCGGATATCCCCAAAATCGCATTTATAAACAAGATGGATCGGGAGAATGCCGATTTTGACAAGACCTTGTCGGCTATCAAAGCAGCCTTCCAGGACGTAGTGGTGCCGGTGCAGCTGCCTATCGGGGCGGAGGATAACTTCAAGGGTGTTGTGGACCTTCTCAAGATGAAGGCCTACACATTCGAACCTGGTACCGGCAAGTTCAGCGAAGGGGAGATCCCCGCCGAGATGATGAATGACGTGGAAAACTATAAGATGGAACTCATCGAAG
>JAQVXF010000235.1 GCA_028709355.1 Syntrophomonas sp. | reverse complement strand
CTCTCTTCCTCTCCGCCCGCTCGGCGAGGTAGGCTCCGCTTATGCCGGATATGCCCATGGCCAGGGCTCCGGCAAATCCGGCAGGGATGATGATATGAGGATCTGAGACGCCGGAAAAGTGCGCCCCGATGACCACGCCCATGATGGTAAGAGCCCCGTCGAAGGCATTCATGACGAACAGACGCCGGGCTATCTCATGGGCTTTGCTGGTCACCAGATATTCACGATAGCGATTTATTCTCTTGCGCATGGGCTATTTGATGAGGCTCCTTCCGGTCATGGCCACTGGCTGGTCGATGTGCAGGAGCTGCAAAGCGGTGGGGGCGATGTCTGCCAGAATTCCGTCTTCACGCAGCTCGATTCTTTTTCGGCCGTCACATCCCTCTCCGCCATCCATTATTAAAGAGAAGGGAACGGGATTGGTGGTATGGGCAGTGTGTGGCTGGCCGCTCTTCTCGTCTCTCATCTTTTCCGCATTGCCGTGGTCGGCTGTTAGCAGCGCTGCGCCTCCCTTCTCCAGGATCCTTTCCACCACCGCGCCAACGCATCCGTCCACCACCTCCACTGCCTCCACGGCGGCATCGAAAATGCCGGTATGTCCCACCATATCCGGATTGGCGAAATTGATCACCATCAGGTGGTATATATCCCGTTCTATGCAAGAGATCACCTCATCTCTGACCAGTAGTGCGCTCATCTCCGGCTGAAGGTCATATGTGGCGACCTTCGGCGAGGGTATTAGGCAGCGGTCCTCGCCTGGGTTGGGCGTCTCCCGCCCGCCGTTGAAGAAGTAGGTGACATGGGCATACTTCTCAGTCTCGGCTATGCGCAGCTGCTGCAGCCCGGCCCGGCTGACAACCTGGCCCAAGGTGTCCTCCAGGTTTTGGGCCGGAAAGGCGATGGGCACATCCAGGGTGGCGTCGTACTGGGTCATGCAGGTGTAATGAACCTTTATGGGCCGGGCGGCAAATTCCTTGAAATCTCGGTCCACAAAAGCCCTGGTCATCTCTCGGGCCCGGTCCGGGCGGAAGTTGAAGAATATGATGCTGTCGTTGTCCTGAACCAGCCCATCTTTATCCACCAACGTGGGCGAGATGAATTCGTCGTTCTCTTCCCGGGAGTAGCCCTTCTCCACCGCCTCACGGGCCGAGCTGGCGGTATGGCCCGCGCCTTCGGTCAGACAGCGGTAGGCCTTTTCCACCCTCTCCCAGCGCCGATCCCGGTCCATGGCAAAATAGCGGCCGGAGACGGTAGCCACCCGGCCTGTGCCGACTTGAGAGATCTTGTCCTCCAGTTCCCGGATGTAATTGAGGGCGCTTCTGGGAGGGACATCCCGTCCGTCCAGGATGGCGTGGACATAGACCTGCTTGAGATCCATCTTTGCCGCCATCTCCAGGAGGGCGAATAGGTGGGTGATGTGGCTGTGCACCCCGCCGTCGGAGAGAAGGCCGATCAGATGCAGTTTGGCATCTTTTGCCTTTTGCATGGCCTTCAGCAAAACGGAATTCTGAGCCAGGGAGCCGTCCTCAACCGCCAGGCTGATCCTGGTATAATCCTGGTAGACGATCCTGCCGCCGCCGATGTTGAGGTGGCCCACCTCGGAGTTGCCCATCTGGCCCCGGGGCAGCCCCACCGCCAGGCCCGAGGCTCCCAGAGTGGTGGTGGGATAGTTCTTCCAGTATCTCTCCAGGTTGGGCTTTTTGGCCCTGGCCACGGCATTGGCCTCTTCTAGCGGACTGATGCCAAAGCCGTCCATGATTATGATCGCTAAGGGCTTCATCTCAGAATGGCAATGGTTGGCGCGGATATATTAGATCTGCGTCGCAATTGCAGGATTAACTGGGAGCGGGAGATGTCAAAGGGCCAGCCAAGGCCCAATAGCATCAGCACCAAAATAATTACAAATAGAATATTTCAATCTCCTATTCAAACTACAATTTATTGTAAAATATGATTAAAGACGGCTTCGCATCATCTCGTATTTATTGCAGAATATGTCCACACCATAATGAAGCCGCTGCCGCTTGGTCAGTGGCAGAGGCGATTGATCTTTGTGTCCTGGATTAGTCCAGATCGCCAACAGGGCCCCGCATCTTGGGCTGAAATTGGGATCTGTCAAAATCTTCCAATCTGGCCCTGCAAAATCATCAGGCAGCCAGCCGCTTCTATGCCGCTGCAGTTCGCCTCCATCAAGGCCCCAGGCATCTCTGCCGTTCTCATCAGGGCCCTGTTCGCAGAATCCAAGAGGAGTGAGTATCACGATCTGAGACCGAGCTATTTGCTTTGTAGCCTCCAGCAGATCTAGTGCCTCGGCTTTTTCCAGATGCTCTATGACATCAAGCAGAAAAACTGTATCCACTGCTGGGAAGAGTTCTATTGCCTGCTTCCAGTCTGCCCGCACCTTCAGCAAGGATTTATCCCATCCCAGGCAATCTAAATATTTCTGGTGCGGATCTGCACAGATGTGTATTCTTGATCTTATATATTTTTGTGGTCGGATACCGCAACCGATATCGAGGATAATATCTGCCGGTTTAGCCAGCCTTTTTACTTCATCCAGTATCATATTTTGAACTCTTGCATTCGAGCAGATAAATGTTAAGGAGGCAAAGAGGATACGAGCCAAATCTCATAGAATCCGCCTCCAGGTCCGCATCAGTCTGAGCACCCTGAGGATATTCATCTACTAGAGAGGGCTGTCATTCGTGGTGCAGGGCATCTCATGGCTAGTTAGGATCATCTCATTGCCTGTCACATTGATTCTGACAGTTGATGGTAGGCCATAGCTAGCCTTACCGTTGTGACTTTTTCCCATGGGCTGGTCGATATGATCAGGAGCAGCCATCGGGATAGGCCATCCCTGCAAAAGCGGCTCAGTCCCTTTCATTAAATCCCTCTTCTCCTATGAGCGGGACGAAGACCACACCCATCTTCCTCTCCACTGAGAAGCCGTTCTTCCTGGTCACCAGATACAGCTCCTGGCTGTCCCGTCCCACGGG